>CAZYRQ010000216.1:0-4278 GCA_964649455.1 uncultured Lentisphaerales bacterium | reverse complement strand
GCTTGCCGATGCTCCTGCTGCGTGACCGCGAGGCGTTCTGGAATGCCCTGCGTTCGCGCGGGCTGACTGGACGCGGGCTGATGGGGCTGGCCGCCTTCATCGTGGTTGTCTGCGCCGTGTACGGTTCGGTCCTGGCCGGGTGGCGGGCGCCGCGCTTGTCCCTCTATGTCGCCGTGAAGCTGCCGGTCTTGTTTCTCGGGACGACGGCGCTGGTCACCGCGTTCAACTGGATGTCGGCGAGTCTGCTCGGCGCCGGGCTCTCCCTGCGGTCAACGCTTGTGGTCGTGTTCGCGTCCATGGCCATCGGTTGCTGGATACTGCTCGGCCTGCTGCCGGTGGCCCTTTTCTTCCTGGTGTCGGGTGTCGTCCGGACGGGCACGCCCGACGAGCTCCGCTATGCCCACAACGCGATTTTGCTGACGCATATCGTCATCCTGGCGCTGGCGGGATTCGCCGGCAACGCGGCCTTGCTGAAGGGCCTGCGGCGCGTGGTCAACCCCCGCTGCCCCGTTTGCGCGCTCTTCCTGCTCTGGATTGCGGCTTTCGCCTTCGTGGGCTGCCAGCTCTCGTGGATCCTGCGGCCGTTCGTCGGCAGCCCTTTCTACCCGGTGGCCTTCCTGCGCGCCGACGCGCTGGACCGCAATTTCTATGAGTTCGTATTCACCGAGGTGATCCCGTTCCTCGTGACGGGTGCAAGATAGGAGAAGCGCCATGACCGAACCCAACACCACCCATGCCATCCCACCGCCCAGTCCGGCCGACGGACCGGGGGCCCGTCCGGGCGACTGGGTTGCCGCCCTGCTCAAAGCGCCGGAACTCGTGGCGCATTCCCTGGCGGCGGGGCCGGGACGCGCGGGGATGCCCGCCTTCACGTTTCTGGCTGTGGCGGTGGCGTGTCACGCCGTGTTCGGCCTGTCCGTGGGCCTTTTTGCCGGCGTGTCGGTGGGGCTCATGGATCTGGTCAAGGCCCCGCTGGTCGCCGTCTGTTCGCTCCTGCTCTGCTTTCCCAGCCTGTACGTCTTTGCCTGCGTGTCGGGCGCGCCGCTCTCGGTTTTCCAAGCCGTCACGCTGGGGTGCTCCTGTCTGGCCATGACCGGTTTGCTCCTGGCGGGTCTGGCCCCCGTGGTCTGGCTCTTTGCGGTGTCCACGCGCAGCGTGCCGTTCATGGTCATCCTGACGCTGGCGGTCTGGCTGATTGCCGTGTCGTTCGCCGCCCGGTATGTGGGGAAACTGAGGGCCAGCGTCCTCTTCCTGCGGCAGGGCGGCATCAAACTCTGGTTCCTGATCCTGATTGTGGTCACCCTGCAGATGACCACCTGCATGCGGCCCATGCTCGACCGGCCCGAAACGGGCTGGTGGACGGGCGAGAAGCAGTTCTTCCTCCGGCACTTCGGGGCTGCCTTGAAGACGCGGGAAGCGGCCAGCGGGCAGCCTTCACATCCGAAAGCCGACGCGGGAGGACGCGGGCGATGAGCCAGATCCCCGCCGTGAACCGGCTGCATGTCGCCGCCCAGTATTTCCTGAACCATCAGTTGCGCCCGGACGAGGTGCGCGCGCAGGTCCGCGCCTTCGCGGAGGCCGGTTACGAGTGCCTCTACCCGCACGCCCGCGCGGGGCTCACGACGCCCTATCTTTCGGAGAAGTGGTTCGAGATCATCGACGTGATCTCCGAGGAGTGCCAACGGTGCGGACTCGCCCTGGCGATCTGGGACGAGGACTACTTTCCCTCGCCCGATGCCGGCAACCGCGTGGTCTGGGAGCATCCCGAGTTCCGGTCGAGCCACCTGGTCTTCACCGTGCGCCGGGTGCCGGGCGGCGAGGCGGCGGAAATCGTCCTAAATCCCGCGGCCACGGTCCTGCGCGCCTTCGCCGTGGCCGGCGACGGCCGCATCGAGGACATCACGGCCTATGCCGGCTCGATCCGCCAAAAGTGGGGGCCGCGCTACGTGAGCACTTCGGCCTATTCGAACGAAGGCAAAATCGGGGCGCCGCACCGGCGCTGCTCCCTGAAGGAGCGGCATTTCAGCGTCATGTGGGACGCCCCCGCCGGGCCGGACTGCACGGTGGTGGCCGTCCAGGCCGTCTACCGCGAGGGCGGGCACAGTTGCGACATCCTCAATCCGGAGGCCATCGATGCCTTTCTCGGCTACACCCACGAGGCGTACCTCGGGCGCTACGGCGACAGCTTCGCTCGCCGGTTTGTCGCCTCCTTCCTCGACGAGCCGGCCCCCGCCAGCGATTTTCCCTGGACGCGCGCCTTCCCCGGCGAGTTCCGCGGCGAGCATGGCTACGACCTGCTGCCGCTGCTGCCGCACCTCGTGCTCGACCTCGATGCGCGCTCGCCGCTCATCCGCCACCACTACCGCCTGACGCAGATGCGCCTGCAGTGCACCCACTACCTGGACCGGGTGGCGGACTGGTGCCACCGTCACGGTCTGGCGAGCATCGGTCATCTGACGCGTACCGAGTGGCTCTCGCTCGTCGCCCGCTGGTGGCCCAACGAGCTGCGCTGCTGCCGCCACCTCGATGTGCCCTGCGCCGACCCCCTGGGATTCCATGTGGCCCTGCCGGACGCCGCCGCCTACCATACCGGGGTCAAGGTCGCCGCCTCGGCCGCCCGTCTCTTCAACAAGCCGCAGGCGGGCAGCGATGCCCTGGCCGTGATGGGCAACGAAGTCGCGCTGCGCGATCTCGCCTACCAGCTCGATTTCCAGCTGGCGCTGGGCCTCACCTACTTCAACCTGCACGGGCTATCCTACTCGATGGACGGTCCACGCAAGGACGAGGTGCCACCCTCGATCTTCTACCAGCACAGCGAGTGGCCGATCATGGGCGAACTGCTGCGGCCGCTGGCTCGCAAGTGCCGGCGGCTCGCCGACGGCGCGCCTGAACGCCGGTTGCTGGTGCTCTACCCCGCGACCACGCTCTACTGCGCCTTCCGCGGGCGTCAGCCGGGGGAGGCGGCGGATCACCCGCTCGAAGCGCAGACGCACGCGCTGGCCGAGACGCTGCTGTCGCGCCACCAGGACTTCGACTTCATTGACGGAATCACGCTGTCGGAGCGCTCCGCCGAGACGCTCCGGCGCGACTACGACTGCCTGCTACTCTACCATCTCGACTGGCTGGAGGCCGCCGCCGCGGCGGCCTGCGAGCGTTTCGCCGCCGCGGGGGGACGCGTCGTGGTCTGCGGGGGGGGGCCGCCACGCCTGCTGGACACGCTGGAGACTCCGCAGCGGCCCTGGCAGGCCGGCGCCGGCTTCCTTCACGCCCAGTTGCCGGTGGATCTGCCGGGTGTCAAACTGGCCGGCGAGGGCGCCGGAGACGTCTTTGTGCATGCGCGCCGCGACACGGCGGGCGCGCGCTACGCGTTTCTTTTCAACCGCGCCGATTACCCCTTCGAGGGCCTGCTGGACGGCGTCCCCGTCCGCGTGCCCGCGCGCGGCTCCTGCTTCTCCGACGAACCGCCAGTCGCGGCGGATCCGGCCCGCGAAGGCCGGCAACTGACGCGCTTCTCGCTCTCGTTCCCGGCGAACACGCTGCCGCTGCCATCCTGGAATGTGCAGGTCGCCGGGGCGCCGCTGCCGCGACTGGCCGATTTCCTGACGCGCGACCTGCCGGAGGCTGCCGGCGAGATGGCCTTCGAAGCCCCCTTCCTGCTGCAGGGGCAGCCGGACACGCTGCGCCTGGTCATCGAGGAGAGCTCCTTCGCGGGCGCCTTCCGCTGCCTGGTGAACGGACGCGAAATCGGGCCGTTCCGGCCCGATCCGGTCATCGATTGCCGGAATTTCAGCGCGGACATTACACCGTACATCATTACGGGAACCGCGCCGCGCCAGAACACGATCCGCTTCGAATGCGCCGGGGGCATGCAGGAGATGCCGTTTCTGCACGGGACTTTTTCCGGAAGCTTCCGCCACGGGCAGGCCTATCTGCCGACGCTCGTGGCCGCGCGCATGCCCGTGTCGCTGGAGACCCTTTGCGGCTGGTCCGATCTGGGGTACGCCTCCTTCTCCGGTTGCGCGCGTTACACGACGGTGATCGAGACCGAAGCCGCGGAACGCGGTGTGCTCGATTGCGGCCGCGTGGAGGATGCGGTCGAGTGCTATTGCGACGGCACGCGGATCGGCTGCCGGATCCAGGCGCCCTATCGGTTCGACCTGGGTGTGCTGGCGCCCGGTTCGCATTCGATCGAGCTGCGGGTCTGGAACGGGCCGGGCAACCGCGACCGGCTCTCCGCCATTCCCGCCGGGCTTTTCGGTCCGGTCATCCTCGCGCCCG
>CAZYRQ010000215.1:0-4280 GCA_964649455.1 uncultured Lentisphaerales bacterium | reverse complement strand
CCGAGCCTCTGCCTGAAAGCCGAACTCGGCCCCCCGCGCTCCGAATGCGGCGTGGGCGCCCTCATGCCCTGGGCCGACCGTCTGTGGGCAGTCAGCTACGTGTCCAGCCTGCGGAACTCCGGCCTCGGCACCGGCCTCTACGAGATCGACGAGAACCTTCAGATGACGAAACGCCCGGAGAGCCGCACGGGCGTCTACGCGAACCGCTTTATCCACGCGGCGAGCAACCAGCTCGTCATCGGCCCGCACGTGATCGACGCCCGGCGCAACGTCCGCACCATCGACGGCCTGGACATGCGCATCACCGCCACCATGGAGCATCTGACCGATCCCGAAAACAAGGTCTACATGCTAGGCATGGAAGGCGAGTTCTACGAGATGGACGTCCACACGCTCGCCTGCCACAAGCTCTACGACCTGGTAAAGGAATTCAAGCTTCCCTACGTCCATTTCAAGGCCGGCTACACGTGCCACGGACGCGTCGTCGTGGCCGACAACAGCTACGACAACGAGGAGTTCGAGGGCCGCCGCTCGGCCGGCGTCCTCGCCGAGTGGGACGGTGATACGTGGACGGTCATCGAACGCGCCCCCTTCGTCGAGGTCACCGGACGCGGCGTGCATACACCCATCTTCGCCACGGGCTGGGATCGGGCCTCCGCGATCCTGTACGTCTACACGGACGGCGACAAACGCTGGACGCGCTACCGCCTGCCCAAGGCCAGCCACACGTTCGACCACATGTGGTCCACGGAATGGCCGCGCATCCGCGAGACGGAGCACGAGCGCTTCCTCATGGACCACCACGGCCTCTTCTACGAGCTGCCCGGATGGACCTACGGCAACCGGGTCGCCGGCCTGCGTCCCATCAGTTCCCACTTGGCGGTGATGGGGGATTTCTGCTCCTACCGGGGCATGCTCGTGCTGGGCTTCGACAACGCCAGCCCGGCGGGCCGCGCCAACCGTTTCCAGGGCGAACCGCAGTCGGGAATGTGGTTCGGTAAGATCGACGACCTCTGGCAGTTCGGCAAGCCGGCCGGCTGGGGCGGCCCGTGGTGGAAGACGCCCGTGAAGGCGGGCGCACCGTCGGATCCCTTCCTGATGCTGGGTTTCGACAAGAAGTGCCTCCACGTCTCCCACGACGCGGCGCACGGCGTTTCGTTCACCATCGAAGTGGACTTCCTGGGCGATGGATCGTGGCGGCAGTACGGTGCCATAGTGGTCGGCACCGACGGTTACGCCCACCACGAATTCCCGTCCGCCTTCAGCGCGCAATGGGTGCGGCTCACGGCCCATGCGGATTGCACGGCGACCGCGCAATTCCATTATTCCTGAGCAAAGGCGCCTCGGGGCGCGGACAAACGCGAGCGCGGGAGCCTTATCCCACGCAGGAAAATTGCCTCTCCATTTCCTTCGCGAAATGCTAGAATCGCCCGCATGAAGACTGCCCCCCTTCTCGGCGCCTTGTTCGCGGCCTGCGTTCCGGTGTTGTTCGTGTCCGGCGCCGCGACGCCTCCCTTGGCGACACCGCTCGTCGGCTGGCAGGTATGGCCGGCGAGCGGGGAGCGGATCGTTCCGACGACCCCCGCCCCCGCTGCGGCGACCAACGCGGCGGTCGATATCGTGACCGCGCGCGGCGCGAACGGCGCGGTTTCGTTCGCGATCCGGTCGGCTGCGGCCTTCAAGTCGCTCGCCGTCGTCCCCGGCGCCCTCGCGGCGGCGGACGGCTCGGTTCTTCCGACCGACGGCCTCGACCTGCGGGTGGTGAAGTGCTGGTACCAGGATGCGAACGGCTGGTTCTCGGCCGCGCGCGCGCCCGGCGGGGCGGTGCTGGTTCCCGAACTCCTGCTGCACGACGACACGCTTGTGATGGTTGACACGGCGACGCAGGAAAATCTCATCCGCACCTCGCCCGCCGGCGCGGCGCCCGCCTACCGCCGCATCAAGGCCGCCCCGGACGGGGTGACGACCCCCGCGCAGGCGGCGTTCGTCGCGGCGGACGATGCGGCCTCGCTCCAGCCCCTGGCCATCGCGGCGGGTGAGACGCGCCAGTTCTACCTCACGCTCGACGTGCCGGCGGCAGTGAATCCCGGGCGCTACCACGGCACGCTGGCCGTGGTCGCGGATGGCAAGGCGATGGGCCATTTCGCGCTCAACGTGCGCGTCCTCGACCACCAGCTTCCGTCCGTGGCCTGCTCGCGCTTCTCGGGACGCGCCTCGCTCGACGGCACCCAGGTCTTCTCGGGTACCGCCCCCGCAGTCGTGACGACCGTCCCCGAACGCTTCATGACCGTGGCCAACCTGCCCCCCGACCGGCTCACGCCCGCCGCGGTCGCCTTCCTCGCCGCCGCCGGCATCGATTACCCCGTCGTCCCTCCGTCCCGCCTGGCCGACGTGAAGACGCTATGTGGCGACAAGACGCCCGACGCCCTCTGGGTCGCGGAGACCGGCGCCCTGTCCTCCGCCGCAGCGGATATCCCCCCCGACACCGCCTCCGTCGTCACCCTGGCCAAGGCGGCGCTCGCGACAGGTGCCGCGGACGTAAGAGTTTTCCTGGCGTCGGTCAACCCCGGCGCCGTACCCGAAGCCGGTCTCAAGACGCTCGAGGCGGTGGACGACACGGGCGCCCGCGCCTGGGTTTTCGCCGACGACGAGACCTACCTTACCGCCTCCCCGTTCGTCCGCGCGCCGATGCGCCGCGGCCTCCCCCCTGAATTTTCCGCGCGCCGCGAGAACGTGCCCGCCGGCGATCCCTACGGCAACACCGAGTACTCCGACACGCGGCAGGCGGAACGCTGGCGCGCGATCGGCGTGCCGTACTACCTCTGCGTGACCCTGCCGGCCGGCATCGAGGATCCCTCCCTCTGGCGCCGGCACCTCGGTGTCGAGTGCTTCGCCCTCGGCTACGACGGCTTTGTCCTGCCGGAGCTGATCGAGCCGGCCGATCCCTGGAACGACTGGGTATCGGCGGGCCACCGTTCGCGTACGCTCGTCTATCCCACCCGGACCGGTTTCGTTCCGACGCTCGCCTGGGCAGGCGTCCGCGAGGGCGTCACGGATGCCCGCTACCTCTCCAGCCTGCGGCGCCTCGCCGACGGCGTCCGCACTGCGGGGCTCGCCAGCCCGCTGCTCGACATCGAGGGCCGCAAGGCCTCGATGTGGCTCGAATGGCTGGATCCACGCCTCGCGGGCCTCGACACGCTGAGGCTCGACGCAATCGCCTGGATCTGCCGGCTCGAGGCGTTTCTCGCGAAGCATCCGAAGCCCTAGCCGCCCGCCAGGAGATCCTCCCATGAACCCGAACCCGTTTCTCCGCAGAGGCCAGCACCACACCCGCGCGCTCGGTGCCGGGGTGGCGGCCTGCCTGTTGCTCCTGCCCCCATCCGTGCTTGGTGCGGCAACTGTCTATCCTGTGCGCCGCGGCTCGGTCGAAAGCCTCTTTGGCAAGACCGACCAGTCCTTCGCGGCGGCACTCGCACGGCCGAAGGAACGGCAGTTCGTCGACTTCACGGAACAGACCCCCGGCGAATATCCAGATCGCCTCTCCGGCACCGCCTGTTATGACGACGGGGGCTTCACGCTCTTCATCATCTCCCGCGGAAAGCGCGCCGAGTCAGTCGCCGCGTGCGGTGGCTCCATCTCGCTCTACCTCCGCGATGGCATGCAGAACACGGCCACGGACGGCGTGCCCGTCTCCGTGCGCTATGACATGCGGAAATACCCTGAGCCGGCGCCGGGCAAACCCTATTTCGCATCGAGCGGCGAGTCCAGCGTGACGCGCAGCGAGCCGACGCGCGTCTCTTCGGAATGTCCCTCCTATGGGAGCCTGGCGGTTCGCCAGCCTCCCAATCCGGCTACCCAGTTCTACGTTCTGGATGATGGCTGGGCGATCTCCTTCGCCTTCCGGTGGGTTGACTTCCGCGACCGTCTCCCCTTCCGTGAGAACCAGCGCCCCATCTCCTGGCGGCTGGTGGCCAGCCGCGTCCGCCCCGACGGCTCCGCGGCGCACTGGGGCACCCTTTCCGATCCCGTGCTCCTGAGCTGGGCTCCTGCCGGCGCCAATGTTTTCGATGACATCCCAAAGGACTACTTCGTCTCCGCCAGCATCGGGCCGATCTACCGCGACCATTCCGGAGTTGCCCGCTCCTTCTGGACGACGCACCGCACCGAGAAGTGGATCGGCTACATCGACCCCGGCATCCCCACGTTCGAGCCCAAAAACCCGGATAGCGACGCCCTCTTCTTCGAGCGCCGTCTCGAGCCCTTCCTCGACGGCAACGACA
>CAZYRQ010000214.1:0-4281 GCA_964649455.1 uncultured Lentisphaerales bacterium | reverse complement strand
CAAAGGAGCGGCAACATGGCAAAGACATTCTTCGACGACGACCTCATCGACCAGGGCCCCGACGGCGTTGCCGACGCGTCCCGCGCGCGGACTGCCGCCACGCCGGAGACGCCGTCGGTCTACAGCCAGAAGAAGCGCGAACTGCCCGAACAGGTCAACCAGGCAACCGACGAGATCGAGCGTCTGCGCCAGCGGCAGGAGCATCTCGAGCGGCGCAAGCAGGAACTGGTCGACCAGCGCCGGCGCATCGAGGCCTTCGAGCACAACCGGCGCGACATGCTCGACAAGCTCCGGCGCAGCGCCGTGCTCGTCGTCCGCGAGGGCGAGCAGGCCTCGCGCATGGCGGCGCTCTGCGGCGAAGCCGGCGCGCTCTTCTCCAAGCTGCACCAGGAGATGGAGACTTTCTTCCCCGAGCGCTGGACGGAGGAGGAGTACGACGCGCGCCTGACGCAGGCGCTGGCCCAGGTCGAGGCCGCCAGCGCCGAGTATCACCGGACCATGGACCGCATCAACGCCCTGGGCTGGAACCGCGGCGACGGCAAGGCTCCCGCGGACGACGCCGCCTCCCTGGACAGCCTGATGCCGCGCGAGCGCAAGGGATTGCCGGCCACCTTCACGGGCTGGCTGCTGGCCGGGCTCGCCTTCACCCTGCCCCTGCTCGTCGTGGCCAGCGCCCTCGTCGTCATCCACTTCCTGCTGAAGCGCCCCGCCTGACGCCATGTGGCCCTTCTCCCGACAGCCGCGCCGCGCATCCAGGCTCACGGGAATCTCCGGTCAGCTCTGGAGCTACGACGCCCGGCACCACAAGGGCTGGCGTCTCGAAACGGAGCGCCGCGTGCCCGCGCGGCAGCCGCGGGCTCCCCGCGCCTTTTCCGGTCGAACCGGCGGGGCGCGGGAGAAGCTGACCCACTACATCCGCTCCGGCGGGATGCGGCACGAGACGCGCGACCGGTCAACCCACCGGCAGCCGGCCGACGGGCAGCGCGCCGTCTGGCGGCTCTTCTTCCTCTTCATCGTCCTCTGGGTGATCGGGCGCTGCCTGCCGCGATAGGCGCCCGGCGACCGCTCACGGGCGCCCGCCCCGGCGGAAGTGGGAGCTCGGACGCCAGTTCCACCCCCGCGAACGCAGCAGGGTGCCGCCCGCCGACGAGCGCACCTCCTCCGTCGAGTAGAAGGCGTCGGGCGCGTGCTGACGTATCAGGTTGACGATCGAGGGGAGGACACGGCGGCGGATCACCACGAAAACCACGTTCACCGGGCCGCGGACGCCCTGGCCCTCCAGCACGGTCACCCCATGGCCCGCCTGCCGCAGCGCGGCGGGGAGATGGCTGCTGCCACGGTTGAGGATGACGCGCACGGTCAGCAGTCCCGCCGCCACCCGCTCCTCGATCAGCATGCCGACGTAGGTGCCGGCGGCGAAGCCGGTGCCGTAGGAGAGGTAGCAGACCGGATTCGACAGGTGCTTCATGGCCTGCGAGACGGCCAGCACCCAGACCATGGACTCGGCGCAGCCGAGCAGCGGAGCCACGAACTTGCGGCCACGGCTGAGGAAGATGATCCGCATCGTGCCCAGGCTGACATCCATGATGCGCGCGCAGAAGATCAGCAGCGGCAGCACCGTGTAGACAAACCAGCCTTCATTGACAAAACTCCACTCGGCCATGCTTCTTCTCCCCGCGGCTGATGAACCGGCCAACCTTCCCGCCGACCGTGACGCGCGCAACCCCGCCGCGGAGACCGGGTCGCAAGATTCAGGCACGATAGCAGGTTGTTCCGCGGCGTTCCATCCTCAATTCACATCCTCAATTCTCGTCTCTGATCCATGCACGCCGGGACGATGAACAATGAGCGCCTATCGCGTTCGCGTCTTCATGCGCCCCCCGCGCACCCTTGTGGCCCACCGTTCGCCCACCGAATGCACCCGGTTGACGCCTTGCGGGGCGCAGCGCATAATGCGCGGCATGCGTGAGCGGAACCAGACTTCGAGCGCGGGCGCCGGAAGGCGTCGTGACGGCGGAACGTGCGCGGCGGACGCGGCGTATCCCCGATGGCGCGGGTGTTTCGGCGTGCGGTCAGCGGATCTGGGTGTCGACGGCCGTGTCGGCCCGGGAACCGTGATCGGATTTTTGCAGGAAGGCGCCGCCAGCCACGCCCACCAGCTCGGCGTCGGCCTGCAGTCCCTGCAGGCGGTCGGCCACACCTGGATGCTGGTGCGAATGCGGGTGCTCTTCGCTGGCTGGCCCGGCTTGAACGACACGCTGGAGGTCGTCACCTGGCCGACGGGCGCGCGTGGCCAGACCGTGGCGTTGCGCGACTACGAAGGATTCAACGGGGCGGGGGCACGGCTCGTCACGGCCACCAGCGAATGGGTGCTCGTCGACGTGGAGCGCCTGCGCATTGCGCGGCTGACGCCGGCGATCATGGCGTTGGCGCCTCCCGGCACTCCGCGTGCCGGCTTGCCGCCGGCGTGGCCCCCGGCGCCCGCATGGACACCGGCATGGCAGGTGACGCTGCCGGTGCGGCGCGCCGACCTGGACGTCAACCGGCACGTGAACAACGTGCACTATGTCGAGTGGCTCTTCGAGCCGCTGCCCGCCGCCTGGCACCAGCGGCGGCTGCGGCGCGTGGAGATCGCCTACAAAACCGGCGCGGTGCAGGGCGATACCGTCGCCAGCGCCGCCGCGGCAGCCGACGCCACCACCCTCCACCACCGGCTCACGCGCGAGTCCGATGGCGCCGTGCTGGCCGAGGCGACGACCGGATGGGAAGGGTAGGGTAGGCCGCCGGCCGGCTCACCCCTTCTTCTGCCACTGCTCGATCCAGGCCTGCGCCTGCGCCTTGCCGCCCAGGCCGAAGGCCAGTCCCACGGCAATCGCGGCGCCGCCCAGCAGGGCCGACACGCCGATCATGACGACCTCCTCGCCGATGCCGAACTGCTCGAGCGCCATGCTGAAGCCCAGCAGGTACACGGCGTAGCGGGTCACGGTGGCCAGCACCTTGGCATTCGGACTGCCTTCCAGCGTGCTGGCCGCCAGCGCGCTGAGGTGGCGCCCGAGACTCAGCGCGGCGAGCAGGATCGCCAGGCCGACGACGAGGTTCGGCAGATACGCGACGATCCGGCCGACGAGTCCGGCGAGCTGGTCGAACTTGAGCGAGGCCGCGGCCTGCTGCGCCGTGACGAGGATGATCACCACCGACACTGCGGCACCGATCAGGCGCGAGGGCGGAGTCTGGCCTGGCCGGGCCGCGAGGAAGTCGAGCCCGAGGCGCTGCGGCAACTGGTCGACGCCGATGCCGCCCAGGAATCCCTCGACGAGCGAACGGACGACGCGCGCCACCACGCAGCCGACGACCACGATGACCGTGGCCACGAGCAGCGCCGGCACGGCGGCCAGGATGCTCTGCAGCGTGGCCTTGACCGGATCCGAGATCGTCTTGATGCCGAGACTGTCCACGGCCGAGACCAGGATCGGGATCAGGATGAAGAAGTAGGCGATTCTGGCGGCGATCACCGAGAGCTTGTGCTCGCCCAGCATCTTGCCCAGCCCCAGCTTCTCCGCGCCGGCGTCGGCACCGCTCGCGGAGAGGAAGTTGCCGACGACCTCGCGCACGATGCTGGCCACGATGCGGCCGACGACGAAGATGATCGCGGCGGCGAAGAGGTTGGGCAGGAAGGTGAGGGTCTTGGCGAGCATCTCCTGCAGCGGAGCGACGAGGGCCTGCTGGCCGAGCGCCTGCAGGAAGGGCGGCACGCCGAACAGGAGGATGATGTAGAAGACGAGACGACCGATCATGGCGCTGGGCGGCTTGGATCCGGGTTCGCCTTCGGCAGCCGGGCAGGCGAGATGCCGCGCGGCGCGGCTGTCGAACTTGACGGCGCCCAGCAGCCGCGTGATTCCCAGACGGGCCACGGCGGCGAGTGCCCAGTAGACCAGCAGAATGGCCGCCGCCTTGATCAGGCTGGGAATGGCGCTGAAGATCCGGTTGACGATGTTCTGCAGCGGGGCGGCCACCATGCCCAGGTTGAGGGCGTTGAAAAAGGCGACAAAGCCAAAGAGCAGAAACAGCCACTTCACGGCACCGCCCGCCAGACCGGCCAGCGAGCGCAGGGAACCGTCGGACTGTTTCAGCATGCCCTCGAGACCCCAGTCGCGCACCGCACGGTCGTCAATCCTCGTCAGATTCAGCAGCTTGCGTACCGCCGCGCCGGCCAGGCGTCCGGCCACCCAGAAGCCCAGCAGCAGGAGGAGGGCCTTGAGCACGCCGGGAACGGCCGCAGCC
>CAZYRQ010000213.1:0-4286 GCA_964649455.1 uncultured Lentisphaerales bacterium | reverse complement strand
GCCCTCGGCTACACCGCCGCCCAGGCGCGCGTCGAGGCGCTGCGCTGCCTCCAGTGCAAAAACGCCCCCTGCGTCGACGGCTGCCCCGTGCGCATCCGCATTCCGGACTTTGTCCGCGCCATCGCCGAAAACCGCATGCCGGACGCCATCCGCATCATCCGCGAGAACAGCCTGCTCCCGGCCGTCTGCGGCCGCGTCTGCCCCCAGGAGTCGCAGTGCCAGGCCCCCTGCACGCTCGGCAAGGCCCTCAAGGACACCGATAAAGCGGTGGCCATCGGCCGCCTCGAGCGCTACGTGGCCGACCTCGACCGCGAGACCGCCGCCCCCGCGCTGCCGGCGCTGCCGGCGCCGACCGGCTGCCGCGTCGCCGTCGTGGGCAGCGGCCCCGCCTCGATCACCGTGGCGGCGGACGTCCGCCGCGCCGGACACGAGGTGACGCTCTTCGAGGCCTTCCACAAGCCGGGCGGCGTGCTGGTCTACGGCATTCCCGAGTTCCGCCTGCCGAAGGCCATCGTGCAGACCGAGATCGACGCGCTCGCGGCCATGGGCGTCCGGATCGAGACCAACTTCGTGATCGGCCGCACGCGCCGCCTGCAGGATCTGCTGGAGAAGGACGGCTTCGATGCCGTCTTCGTCGGCACCGGCGCGGGACTCCCCAAGTTCATGGAGATCGAGGGCGAGAACCTGGTCGGCGTCTTCTCGGCCAACGAGTACCTGACGCGCGCCAACCTCATGCGCGCCTACGACACGGCGCAAGCCCACACGCCGA
The DNA here is from genome assembly GCA_964649455.1 of uncultured Lentisphaerales bacterium. Taxonomy (GTDB): domain Bacteria; phylum Verrucomicrobiota; class Kiritimatiellia; order RFP12; family JAAYLN01; genus JAAYLN01. The sequence goes on along the minus strand of CAZYRQ010000213.1, from coordinate 3,517 downwards.
TGTTCGTGTCGTCGCGCGTCGCGGTGCTGGGTGGCGGCAACGTCGCGATGGACGCCGCCCGCATGGCGCTGCGCCTCGGCGCCGAGTCGGTTCGCCTGATCTACCGCCGCACCGCGAAGGAGATGCCCGCCCGCGCCGAGGAGGTCGCCCACGCCCGCGAGGAGGGCGTCGTCTTCGAGATGCTCCAGAACGCCAAGCGCATCCTGGGCGACGAGACGGGGCGCGTCCGCGCGCTGGAGTGCCTCCGCTACGAGCTGGGCGAGCCCGACGCCTCGGGCCGGCGCAGCCCGGTCGAGATCAAGGGCAGCGAGTTCACCCTCGACGTCGACACGGTCATCGTCGCCATCGGCAACGAGTCGAACCCGCTGATCCGGCAGACGACCCCGGGGCTGGCGACCGACCGCCGCGGCCACCTCGTCGTCGACGAGCACGGCCGCACCTCGCTCGACCGCGTCTTCGCGGGCGGCGACATCGTCCTCGGCGCGGCGACCGTGATCCTGGCCATGGGCGAGGGCCGGCGCGCCGCGGCCGCCATCAATGCCCTGCTCGCGGAGCGGGGCCGGCGCTAGGCGGGCGGGCGCGGCATGGCGGACAAGCTCGTCCTGACCCGGAAGCAGATCGTCGGCTGGTGCGGCCAGGCCGTCTACGACGACGGCGAGGCGCGCGTCAAACGCGGCGAGGTGCTGCGGGCCGACGCCGAGGGGCGCGTCGTGACCGGCCTCGTGGTCCGCCCGAACGGCACGATGACCTGCCGCTTCACGATCCTGCCCAACGGACTGGTGGACAGCGCCTGCGGCTGCTACGCCAACCGCGAGCAGGGGCTCGTCTGCGCGCACGTCGCGGCGGTGGCCATCAGCCTGATGCGCCGCGCCACCGATCCGCTGCGCGAGCAGCGCTACCTCGAGGAGCAGCGGCACGCGCGACGCAAGGAAGCCTTCATCGACGAGGGCGTGGTGCGCAGCCCCGGCGGCACCCCGGCCCGCGTGCTGCTCCAGCTCCCCGCCGACTGGGCCGACCAGTTCGACCGCGGCGAGGTCACGGTCCAGTGCGCCCTGCAGCTCGACAACCAGCCGGATCCCGTGGCGCCCGACACCCTCGGCAAACGCCGCCCCGTGCGGCTCACACGCGACGACGACACCCTGCTGCTCGTGCTCGAGGACATCGCCGAGACGCGCCTGACGGGCCGCCTGACGATGCGCGCCGCCGACTTCCTCAACGTCGTCGCCGTCTGCCAGAACCGCACGCTCTTCGTCGGCGACGGCACCACGGTCGCCGTCCAGGCCCAGTCCCTGCCGATGATCGTGCGGATGGATCTGGATCGGGAGAACGGCGAGCTGCTCTTCTTCGCCCACACCGAGCTGCCCTTCCTCGAGGCCGGCCGCTTCCCGCGCTACCTGGCCGTCCACAACCGCTGCTGGGCGTTCGGCGCGGGCCATCTATGGCCCGTGACGCCCGTGCTGCCGCTGCCCTACCACGGCCTCTACCGCGAGCCGGTCGTGATCCCGCGCGCGAACGTGATGGCCTTCCTGGCCAACGAGCTGCCGCGCCTCGGCCAGGCGGTGCCCTTCGCCACGGACATCACGCCCGACCTCTTCTCGTCCGATCCCGGCACGCCGGTCTTCCATCTGCGCGTCAAGGGGAGCCCGGCCTCGCTGGCGGCGGAACTCCACGCCGGCTACGGCGGGCAGGAGGTCGTCGCCGGCGCGCCCGAGATTCCCGGCGCCGTCAGCGTGCCGGATCCCGACGACCTGCTCCACTACTTCACGCGCAACCTGCCCGCCGAGCAGCGCGCCCTCGCGCGGGTCAACGCCGCCGGCTTCGCCGGCGACCGCGGCGACACGCTTGGCCACGTCGTAGGGCCGCGCGCGGTGCTCAACGTCCTCGGCGGCGAATTGACGGTCCTGCGGCGCGAGGGCTGGCGCATCGAGATCGAGGGCCGCGTCCGGGAGCACTTCGACAGCCTCGACATGGCGATCCCGGTCGTCTCGATCGAGGCCGGCGGCGACGGCCGCGACGGCTTCGAGGTCGGCATCGCCTACGAGGCGGCCGGCGGGCGGCGCCTCTCCCCCGCGGAGGTCCAGCGCGCGCTGCTGCGCGGCGACAGCTACCTGGAGCAGGACGGCGCGACCGTGCTGATCGACCGCGACGCGGTCGAGTCGATGCGCCGCGTCTTCCAGGACTGCGAGGCCCGCGAGGGCCGGGCGCCGGGACACTTCCGCCTGCCCGCCATCTACGCGCCCTACGTCCAGTCCTCGCTGGCGGCGCTCGACGGCATCGATGTCGAGGAGCCGCCCGACTGGCGCCGGCGCGCGGCGCAGCTCAACCGCGACCTGCGCATCGCCCCCGAGCCGCTGGGCGCGCTCGACCCCGTGCTGCGCCCCTACCAGAAGGAGGGCGTCTACTGGCTCCGCTTCCTCGAGACCAGCGGCTTCGCCGGCATCCTGGCCGACGAGATGGGCCTCGGCAAGACGCTCCAGACGCTCGCCTGGCTCCGCCTGCCGCGCCTGAAGGAGGCCGCGCGCGGCAAGCCGGCGCTGATCGTCGGACCGACCAGCCTCGTCGAGAACTGGGCCCGCGAGGCCGCGCAGTTCACGCCGGAGCTCCGCTGCCTCGTCATGTCGGGCAGCGGCCGGCACGACCGCTGGGAGGAGATCCCGCGGCACGATGTCGTGATCACCTCCTACGCGCTGCTGCGGCGCGACCTGGACCGCTACCGCGAGCTGACCTTCTCCGCGGCGATCCTCGACGAGGCGCAGCACATCAAGAACCGCGCGACGCAGAACGCCGTCGCCGCCTGCCAGATCCGCGCCGAGAACCGCCTGGTCCTGACCGGCACGCCCGTCGAGAACAGCGTGGCCGACCTCTGGTCGATCCTCCATTTCCTGATGCCCGGCTACCTCGGCGCCTACGACGCCTTCAAGGCGGACTACGAGCAGCCGATCGCCGCCGGCGACCGCGAGGGCGAGCAGGCCCAGCAGCGCCTGCGCCGCAAGCTCAAGCCGTTCCTGCTGCGCCGCCTCAAGCGCGACGTCGCCCGCGACCTGCCGGAAAAGATCCAGAAGGTCTCCTTCTCGGCGCTGACGCCGGACCAGGAGCGCCTCTACACCGCCCTGCTCCAGCAGTACCGCCGGACGATCGGCGACCTCGTCTCGGCCCGGGGCTTCGCGCGCTGCCGGATGGAGGTGCTGGCGATCCTGCTGCGGCTGCGGCAGGCCTGCTGCCACCTCGAACTGCTGCCGCCCGAAATCCGCGGCGACACCCCCGCGGAGGCCCCCTCGGCCAAGCTGGACCAGTTCCTCGAGATCCTCGACGAGGCCATCGACGGCGGCCACCGCATGCTCGTCTTCAGCCAGTTCGTCGGCATGCTCAAGCTGCTGCGGCGCGCGCTGGACGCGCGCGGGGTGGCCTACTGCTATCTCGACGGCGGGACGCAGGAGCGCCTGGCCGAGTGCCAGCGCTTCAACCGCGACCGCGCGATCCCCGTCTTCCTGATCAGCCTCAAGGCGGGCGGCACGGG
>CAZYRQ010000212.1:0-4308 GCA_964649455.1 uncultured Lentisphaerales bacterium | reverse complement strand
AGGCGGCCAGCATCAGCGGCGCCGCGTCGCGCAGCAGCGGCCAGAGCTCGGCCCGTTGCCCGCTGCCGGCCGCGACGAGGTGGAAGATCAGCCCCAGTGTCACCAGCGAGACGGCCGCGGAAATCAGCATCTTCTTCATGGCGTCAGTATGCCCCAACACGGCGGTACGGTGCAAGCCGCCGGGTAATCGGTTGGTCACAGGGGGGGCACGTGAAGCGCATGCTGAGTGGGCGGAACGGTGATTGACCCATGGACTTGCGAGAGACGGCGCTGAAGCCCCTGAACGGCTTCCGCCTGAAGGGTCTGTTGATTTATTCCCCGCGCAGGCTAATCGGGAAATCAGGAAAGCAGGAAGGGGCGCGTTTTCCTCAACAAATTCCTGATTTCCTGATTTCCTGATTAAAGAAATTCGGGGTGGCGCGAATAAATCGACACACCCTGAAGGGAGGACTCCGACGAGGGGGTTCTCCGACACAGACCTCCCCGTCGGAGTACCCTGCTTCGCCAAGGCTACGCAGGACAAGCCGGCTTTAGCCGGAAGTCTGCGCGGGCCTTCAGGCCCGGGTATACGGAAAAAGGGCCTTGTGCCGCGTGTCTCGGCTGCCTGCAACTGCCGCCCGCTTTTCCATGCGCCGTCCGCGCACCCCTGCGGCTAGCCGATTACAGCCGCCGGTGCGGTGCAACGTTGTTGCACCGCACCGAGTGGTGAGTGGTGAGTGGTTCACGGAGACGCGGGGAAGGGCGAGCCGCCAGCGAGCCACAGGTAGGGCGAAGGCGTCCCGCCTAGCCGCACGCAGGGGCATTGTACGCCGCGCTAAGCGCGGCTAAGAGTAAGCGGGTGGAGTAGGTGTGCCGTTTAAGAGTGAGATTAAGTGCGGGTTTAAGTGCGCGTGGCTTTGCGTGCTTGCTGTCCCGCCGCCTGCGGCGGTAAAGCCCTGCTGGAAATTCGAGGACGAGGACGAGGACGAATAGTTCTGGTCTGAGAATCTTTGTCGCGAGCTTTGTCGTACACTTTGCCGACAAAGCTCGCGACAAAGCTCACGACAAAGTTGGTTCTCCTCAACAAAGTTGAATCACACCTCCGCCTCGAAGACGGGGAAGACCCGCAGGCAGTTGGCCAGCGGGTCGCGCTGCACGGTGACCTCGCAACCGTAGACGCGCCGCAGCAGGGCGGCATCGAGCACGGCGTCCGGCGGGCCGTCGGCGGCCACGCGTCCCTCGGCGAGCAGCACGAGCCGCGGAAAGCACTCGGCCGCGAGGTTGAGGTCGTGGACGACCGCCACGACGGCCAGTTGCCGCGCGGCGCTGATGCGGCGGATCAGGCGCACGGTCTCCAGGCGGTGGCCGAGGTCGAGATGCGCGGTGGCCTCGTCGAGCAGCAGCAGGCGCGGCTCGCCGGCCAGGGCCATGGCCAGCGCGACGCGCTGGCGCTCGCCCGCGCTGAGCGACGGGAAGGCGCGCGCGGCCAGCGCCCGCGTGTCGGTCATGGCCAGGGCCTCCCCGACCGCTGCGCGGTCGCGCGCCGCAGGCGCGGTCCAGCGCCCCAGCCACGCCGTCCGGCCCATCATGACCATCTCGCCGACGGTGAAGGCCATCGGGGTGGAGAGTTCCTGCGCCACCACGCCGACCAGGCGGGCGCGGCGCGCGGCGGCGAGGTGCGCCACCGGTTCGCCGAAGAGCCGCACCGTGCCCGACTGGCAGGGCAGCCGGCCGGTGGCGACCTGGATGCAAGTCGTCTTGCCGACACCGTTGGGACCCAGGAGGGCCACGCATTCGCCCGCACCGATGGACAGCGAGAGACCATCGAGCACGGGATGGCCGTGGTAGCCGGCCGTCACCGCGTCGAACTGCAGCACGGGCGTGCCGGGGCTCATCCCACGCTCCACTTCTGGCGGCGGCTACGGAGCAGCACCAGGAAGAAGGGGCCGCCGACGAGCGCGGTGATGACGCCCACAGGGAGTTCCCGCGGGGCCATCAGCAGCCGGGCCAGCGTGTCGCACAGTACGAGCATCGCGCCGCCGGTCAGGGCTGAGCCCCAGAGCAGCCGCCGGTGGTCGGCCCCGATCCAGTGCCGCACGGCATGCGGCACGATGAGGCCCACGAAACCGATCAGGCCCGCCAGCGCCACGGCCGCCGCGGCGGCCAGCGTCGCCGCGGCCAGCGCCAGGGCGGCGGTGCGGCCGGGGCGCACGCCGAGATGATGGGCCATCGGCGCCCCCAGGGCCAGCGCGTTGAGATCGCGCGCCATGCCGGCGCTGGCAACCACGCCGGTGGCGGCGCACAGGGCGCAGGCCGCCAGCAGTTCCGGCGAGGATCCCTGCAGGTTGCCCAGGGTCCACCAGGTCACGCTGTGGAGTCCCTCGACGCTGGCCAGCGAGAGCAGCAGCATGAGCAGGCTCGAGGCCATGGCGCTGACGATGACGCCGCTGAGGATCAGCCCGTAGACGGTCGGCGCGCCCTCGTGCGCGGCCAGTGCGTAGACGAGGAGCAGCGTGGCGGCGGCGCCGGCGAACGCGTTGAGCGGCAGCAGCAGGGGATGGAGCGCGTACCAGCCGCAGAGAATGGCCGTGGCCGCGCCCAGCGCGCCGCCGCCGCTGATGCCGAGCACGTAGGGATCGGCGAGCGGGTTGCGCAGGACGGCCTGGAAGACCGTGCCGGAGGCCGCGAGGGCCGCGCCCACGACGAACCCGGTCGCGAGGCGGTGGAGGCGCAGGGCCAGGAGCGCACGCCCGATCGGGGTGTGCGGGTCGGGCAGGCCGAAACCCTCCGGGCCGAGGAAGGCGCAGGCGCACGGCACGGCGAGCGCGAGCAGCGCCAGCCAGACGAGCCGGGTCAGCGGTCGGTGCGGGGCTTGCGTGTCGGCGTCCTCCTCGGGGCGGCCGCGCGCGCCGGCGCCGGGTCGCCGCCGATGACATCCAGCGAGTACAGGCCCGCACCCGGCGCGCCGCGGCGGATCCAGGCGCCATCGGTGAAGTCGGGCACCGGCACCGGCTGTCCGCCCATGGCCACCGACTGCTCGCTCAACGCGGTGACGACCATCCAGGAGGCGGTGTCGTAGACGTCGATCGGCGTCGGTTTGTTTTCCTGCACGCTCTCGATGAAGGCGCGCAGCACGAGATAGTCCATGCCGCCGTGGCCGCCGCGCAGTCCGTACTCCTCGTAGGCTTTCCAGAGGGGATGCTTGTACTTCTCGATGTAGGCCTTGTCGGACTCCCATCGGTGGGTCCATTCGCCGGGCTTGACCGGCGAGTGGCCTTCGAGGTAGATGCTGCGGTTGTCCTCCATCCAGATGCCGCGCGTGCCCTGGATGCGGCCGCCGCGGGAGTAGGGCCGCGGCAGCGTGCAGTCGTGCGTCAGGAGGATCGTCTCGCCGTTGGCGCAGGCGATCATCGTGGTGACGATGTCGCCCTGGTTGACCTGCCGCGTGGCCAGCGGCGAGTCGGCCCGGTGCTCGCGGAGCCACGTCTTCAGGCCGGCGGCCTTCGAGGCCATGCTGGCCAGCGAGAGCATGCGGTTGCCGCGGTTCAGGTTGAGGTACTTGGCGATCGGCCCCAGCTCGTGCGTGGGATAGAGCTCGCCGTTGCGGCCCAGGAAATTGTCCTGCCGGTAGTGCCGGATGAGGTCGCCGTTGCCGATCTCCTCGCGCAGGTCGTGCTGGTAGCCGCCCTGGCAGTGGACGAGCTCGCCGAAGAAGCCCTGCCGGACCATGTTCAGCAGGGTCATCTCCTCGAGGCCGTAGCAGCAGTTCTCCAGCATCATGCAGGGCTTGCCGGTCGTCTCGCTGGTGCGGATGAGCTGCCAGCACTCCGCGACCGAGGCCGCGCCGCCGACCTCCATGGCCGCGTACTTGCCGCAGAGCATGGCGTCCACGGCGATCTGCGCATGCGTCTGCCAGGAGGTCATGATGACCACCGCCTCGATGTCGGCGCGCCGGTTCAGCGCGCGGTAGTCGGCATAGCCTTCCGGCTCGAAGCCCTGTTTCTCCGCCGCGCCCTTCTGTGCGCGCGCGACGCGGTCGGGATAGACGTCGCAAACGGCGGCGACGCGCACGTCCGGCATGCCCAGCAGGGTCAGCATCTGTCCGTAGCCGCGCCCGCCGACGCCCACGACGCCGATGCGCACCTCGCGTCCCTTCTCGCCCATTCGTTTCATGAGTGTTACGTCGGCTCCCGTCTTCCGCTTGCGGATGAAAGACAGATACGGTACCGCGTTCTCGGCCGCGGTGCAAGCCCGGTGACGCTCACCCCTGGTTGAGGGGTGCGATTCAACTTTGTTGAATCGCAAAGAATCCAGAATCCAGAATCCAGA
>CAZYRQ010000211.1:0-4320 GCA_964649455.1 uncultured Lentisphaerales bacterium | reverse complement strand
ATCGATCTCCGCGACCACTATGGCATCACGCAGGTCGTGGTGCATCCCAGCCGGGCGTTCTTCGAGACGCTCTCGCGCCTGCATCTCGAGAGCGTCATCACCGTCACCGGCGGCGTCACGCGCCGCGATCCCGAGACCGTCAACCCCGCCATGGCCACGGGGGAGGTGGAGCTCGTGGCCGAGTCCTGCGCCGTGGAGTCGGTCGCCGACCCCCTGCCGCTCTATCTGGCCGGCGAGGAGGAAGCCGGCGAGGAACCGCGCCTGAAATACCGCTTTCTGGATCTGCGGCGCGAGCGCGTGCACCGCAACATTCTGCTGCGCTCGCAAGTCATCGCCCACCTGCGGCGCCAGATGGAGGCGCTGGGCTTCAACGAATTCCAGACGCCCATCCTGACCGCGAGCTCGCCCGAGGGCGCGCGCGACTACCTCGTGCCGAGCCGCGTCCACCCCGGGAAGTTCTACGCGCTGCCGCAGGCGCCCCAGATGTTTAAGCAGCTCCTGATGGTCGCCGGCTTCGACCGCTACTTCCAGATCGCCCCCTGTTTCCGCGACGAGGATGCCCGCGCGGATCGTTCCCCGGGGGAATTCTACCAGCTTGACCTCGAGATGTCGTATGTCACGCAGGACGAGATTTTCGCCGTGGTCGAGCAGGTCATCCACAGCACCTTCTCCCGCTTCTCGGACAAGGCATGCGATGCCCCGCCGTGGCGCCGCATTCCGTACCGCGAGGCGATGCTGAAGTACGGCAGCGATAAGCCCGATCTGCGCATCCCCCTCGAAATGATCGAGGTCACCGAGGTTTTCCGGGCGTCGGGCTTCAAGGCCTTCGCCGGCGCCATTGCCGCAGGCGCCGTGGTTCGGGCGCTGCCGTTGCCGGGCATCAAGACGCAGCCGCGCAGCTTCTTCGACAAGCTCGTCGAGTACGCCAAGAGTCTGGGCGCGAAGGGGTTGGCTTACCTCGTCTGGGACGGCGAGGCCGTCAAGGGGCCGATCCAGAAGTTTCTGACCCCGGCCGAGATCGCCACGCTGGCCTCGGCTGGCGCCATGAAGGACGGCGACGTCATGTTTTTCTTCTGCGACGAGGCGGCGGCCGCCGCCCGCGTGGGCGGCGACATCCGCTGCAAGCTGGGGCGCGACCTCGGCCGCGTCGAGAAGGATGCCTTTCGCTTCTGCTGGATCGTCGACTTTCCCATGTACGAGCGCGACAGCGAGACCGGGGCCGTGGCCTTCTCCCACAACCCCTTCTCCATGCCGCAGGGCGGACTCGAGGCGCTCGACGGCCCGGATCCGCTCCAGATCCTGGCCTACCAGTACGACGTGGTCTGCAACGGGGTCGAGCTCTCGAGCGGCGCCATCCGCAACCACAGCCCCGAGATCATGTACAAGGCCTTCGCCCTCGCCGGCTACAGCCGGGAGGACGTCGAATCGCGCTTCGGCTGCCTGCTCAATGCCTTCCGCTACGGAGCGCCGCCCCATGGCGGCATCGCCCCGGGCGTCGACCGCATGGTCATGCTGCTCGCCGGAGAGGAGAACATCCGCGAGGTCATCGCCTTCCCGATGAACCAGAAGGCGCAGGATCTCATGATGCAGGCGCCGGCCGCGGTCAGCGAGAAGCAGTTGCGCGAGCTTCACATCCAGTTACGTGGCGCACCGCGCCAAGGCGAGACGGCCGCCCCCGGGGCCGCTCCGTCCCTCCCCGCTTCCTGACATGCACCACCTCGGCCTCATCGTCAACCACGCCAATCCGCGGGCCCCGGAGGCCCTGCGGCAGGTTGTGCCCGCCGCCGCCCGGCTGGGGTTGACGCTGCATGCCGACGAGGCGACCTGCCGCCTGGCGGGTGGCGGCGTGGTGCCTGTGGCGTCCGTGCAGGCCTTCCAGGGTCTTGTCGAGGCGGTTGTCGTGCTGGGGGGCGATGGCACGCTGCTTCAGGCGGCGCATGAGCTTGAGTCGGCCGTATTGCCGCTGATGGGCTTCAATATCGGCTCGCTGGGCTACCTGACGAGCGTCGACGAGGCGCATTTCCCCGAGGCCCTGCAGGCCCTGCGGGAGGACCGCTTCCAGGTCAGCGAGCGCGCCACGCTCGCCGCGCGCCTCGTGCGCGCCGACGGCACTGTCGAGACGGTCGCGCCGAAAGCCCTCAACGACGTCGTCGTCACGCGCGGCCTCTCGGCGCGCCTGGTGCATCTCGCGCTCGATCTGGATGGCGTGCCGGTCACCACCTACGCCTGCGACGGCGTCATCGTGGCCACGGCCACGGGCTCCACGGCCTATTCGCTTTCGGCGGGCGGGCCGATCCTCCTGCCCGAAACCCCCGCGCTGACCATCAGCGTCATCTGCCCCCATTCCCTTGGAGCCCGTCCGCTGGTGGTGCCCGTGGCCGCCGTGGTCGGCCTGCGGTGCGACGGGCCGGACGGCACGCAGCTACTCGCTCTCGATGGCCGCGAATGCGGCACGCTGGCGGCGGGAGACCGCGTGGTCATCGCCCGCAGTCCGGTGGTCGTGCGCATCGCCTACCTGCCCGGCGGCAACCCGTACGCCGTGCTCAACCGCAAGCTGGGGTGGGGCGGCGCGCTGGAAGGCCGCGTTCGCCACGCCGGCGGGGAGGATCGTCGGTTGTGAATCCGGTTCTCATCGGGAGTCTGGCCGCGCTCGCGGGGCTGCTGACCGGCTACGGCATCCGCACACTGCTGGGACGGTGGCAGGCCGATTCCATCGAGAAGCAGGCCCAGGCCCGGCTGGCGGCGGCCGAGGCGGAAGTCAAGACCCGCCTGCGCGAGGGCGAAATCCTCGCCCGCGCCGAGGTGGTGAAGGCGCGCGAGGATTTCGAACAATCCACCAAGATCCGCCGCAAGGAGCTGCAGGACTTCGACGAACGGCTCGTGCTCCGCGAGGAGAATCTGGATCGCAAGCTCAAGGTTGTCGAGGGCAAGGAAGCCGCCTCCGATGAACGCCAGGCCGCCCTGCAGGCCGAGGCCGAGGGGCTGGAACGACGGCGGGCCGAGGCCGACCGCACGACGGCGGATCTCCAGGCGCGCCTGCAGCGTCTGGCGGGCATGACACAGGAGGAGGCGCGCCGCGAGTTGCGCCAGAAGGTCGAGGACGAGGTGCGCGGCGAGACCGGCAGCCTGCTGCGCCGACTGCAGGAGGAGGCGCGCGAGACCGCCGAGGCCGAGGCTCGGAACCTGGTGGCCCTCGCCGTGCAGCGCTATGCCGCCGCGCACGCCAGCGAGAGCCTCACCTGCACGGTCAGCCTGCCGAACGAGGTGATCAAGGGGCGCATCATCGGGCGCGAAGGCCGCAATGTCCGCGCCATCGAGGCCGCCACGGGCATGACCCTGCTCGTCGACGACACCCCGGAGGCCGTGGTCATCTCGGGCTTCGATCCCGTCCGCCGCGAGATCGCCCGCCAGGCGCTCGAGGCGCTGGTGGCCGACGGCCGCATCCATCCCACGCGCATCGAAGAGGAGGTCGCCAAGGCCGCCGCCAACATCGACGAGACGATCCTGCAGGCCGGCCGCGAGGCCGCCTACGAGGCCCGGCAGCAGCATGTCGACACCGACCTGCTCCGTCAGCTCGGACGGCTCAAGTTCCGCACCAGCTACTCGCAGAACGTCCTGCAGCACGCCATCGAGGTCTCGCGCCTGATGGGTCTGCTGGCCGACCAACTGGGCCTCGACCCGCAGATCGCCCGGCGCATCGGCCTCTTTCACGATATCGGCAAGGGCGCCGACCAGAATGCCGAGGGCGGCCACGCGCGGATCGGCGCCGAGATCCTCCGCCGCGCGCACGAGGATCCCGTCGTGGTCAACGCCGTCGAGGCGCATCACGAGGATGTCGAGGCGACCAGCCTCTTTGCCGTGCTCTGCTCGGCGGCTGACGCCATTTCGAGCGCGCGGCCGGGCGCCCGCACGGAGAACACCCAGATCTACATCCAGCGCCTTGAAAAGCTCGAGGCGCTGGCCAACGCCTTCAAGGGCGTTAAGAGCACCTTTGCCATCCAGGCCGGCCGGGAAATCCGCGTGATCGTCGATCCGGAGGTCGTCAGCGATAACGAGGCCATGCTCATGGCGCGCGAGATCGGACGCCGCATCGAAGCGGAGCTTCGCTATCCCGGTCAGATCCGCGTGGTCGTCATCCGCGAGCAGCGCTGCATCGAATACGCCCGGTAGAATTATGAGGATCCTCATCGTCGGTGATATCGTCGGCAGCCCCGGTCGCCGCATCTTCAAGACGGGCGTCAAGCAATTGCGCGCCGCCTGCGGCTTGCATGCCGTGATCGCCAATGCCGAGAATGCCGCCGCCGGCAGCGGCATCACGGA
>CAZYRQ010000210.1:0-4387 GCA_964649455.1 uncultured Lentisphaerales bacterium | reverse complement strand
CCTGCCGCGGTAATCGGCCCCGCCGGCGCCGGAATGGCGGTACCAGTCGGGAACCCGGTAGTTGTGCAGGACGACTCCTGCGCGCTTCAGCTCGGCGGCGCCCGCCGCCACCGTGTCGCTCATCGAGCTGACCCGCAGCGCCACATCCTGGCCCGCGGCCCGCGCCCGGGCGAGGATGTCGTCGATGACGTCCCAGCGGTAGACGCCCTCCTCGGGCTCGAGCTGATCCCAGTAGAACCGGAAGTACGCGATCGATGACCGGGGATAGTTCCGGTTCTTCTCGTCGCCGTTGAAGCTGTGGAAGGTGGTCCATCCCATGCCGGGATTGACCAGAACCTCGTTCGATACCCGCGGTTCGATGATCATGGGTCGTTCTCCTTGTTGAACAATCAGTTCCGGGTCTGGGCCGCCATGCGTCCGATCTCCGCCCGGATGGTCTCCCGCAGCGCCTTGGGTTGCAGCACCTTGACCTCCGCCCCCCAGGAGAGAATCCACCGCTTGACCTCCTCCAGCCCCTTGGCGGCAAAGCGGAGTTCCGTGATGTCGGGTTTTCACCGAATGATCTCCGCCTTGAAACCCTCGCTGCTCCGGCGGTGGAGTTTCTGTGTTTGATCGGACTTCAGCGCGCCACTCCCCGCCCTGTCGGCGCCCGGTTGTTCGATTACCATCTTTGGACTGATCCGATCTCAGTCTCCCTGCTCGCCGCGGTCGTGAATGGATCTCTGCAGCCGGAACCGCACCCCGTATACCGTTTCGAAAGTTGGTTCAGAACCAGCCAGCGCAAACACAAAGCCTTTCTGCCCGCAACCCTTCTCACAACTCAAACCCCAAGCAAAGGATACGCGCCATGAGCGAAGCAGCTACACCCGCCATCAAGCAGTTCGACAACTTCATCGCCGCCGACGGTCCCGCCGCACTGGTCGTCCGTGAACGCCTCATCCCCGCCGAAGGCGCCGACGCAGTGTTCTTTCCGGCCACCTATGCCGACATTGGCTACAATATCGATTGGGAGAATCAGAAAGACCGTTCGGGGCGCAACGTCTGCCTCATCGACAGCGTCGGATCGCAGGCCAACCGCATCGAGCCGATGTTCAAGGAGGAACCGTATGCCGCCCTGGTCCCTCAAATCGTGATCAAGGCGGGCGAAAAGGAGATCAACTTGTTGGACGCCGGCCATCGTGCGGGCGACGCCATCGCCCGTTGCTCGGCACTCAAAGATGAATTGAACGCCGCCTTCCAAGCCATTTTGAGGAATCAGAACGCTCTGCCGCTTGCAAGAATCGCGCCCACCTCCATCGTCTTCGGTGTCTGGGACTCGCGCGACACCCAGGCGAAGCTGCCACGCCTCATCGCCTCGACCATACGCGCCTACGATGTGCGCAAACTCACGCGTTCGGCGACCTACATTGCGCCCTTCGATTACGCTTCCGCCAATGTGTTCACGGAAGAGGAGAAGCAGAAGGCCGAAGGCGATGACAAGAATCCGCTGTCGAAACGCGGATTCGTTAATGCCCTCGCGACCGGTTCGCACGGTGGTGTGATCGCCGAAGGCGGCATCCGCCGCGACGCGGTTCTGGCGCTCTCCGCCCTGCGCCTCCTCAACGCCGATACGCCCGAAAACACCTTGAATCTTCGGCGCTACATCCTCAGTCTTGCGCTGGTCGCTTTTACCAAGCTTCCACTCGCCTACTATCGTCAGGGGACAATTCTTACGCTAGACCCTGAGGGCAACCGTGAGTTCAAATCCGTAAACAATGATGGCACTCGCTCGGATGTAACCTTCACACATGCAGAAGCGCTTGCTTTCGCCCAAAGTGCCGCAAAAGGTTTCATAATCGGCAAATGCAGGACGCTAATATTCGACGAAGGGAAAGCCAAGTCCGATCTACAGGAAACAAAGGAAGAAAAGAAGAAAGCCAAGGGAAAGAAGGCTTCGACATCCTCCGAGGTTGCCTCTTCAGAAATCGATCCTGCAACGGAGCGTGCCGAATAGGCTTTGGATTACGCCATGCAGCCCAATTGTGTAATGATCTCCGTCCGCTTCCTCTTGGACGAGTTCCACGGGCGCGGCGAGCAGAATGAGCCGGAATGGCCGCCCTCACCGCTACGCCTCTTCCAAGCTCTTGTCAACGCTTCAGCCCGCCGGGGCGGGGCTGAAGCCAGCAACGTTCTAGATTGGTTGGAACGTCAGCCAGCGCCCACGATTGTCGCCACGGCACCTTCCGCCATTCAGCCGCGCTATGGAGCCACCTTCTATGTGCCAAACAATGACGGCGATCTATGGTTTGATAAGGACGATAAGACAACCAAGCGCGTTGAGAAGAAAATCCGCCCCACGCGCCTGCAAGAGGACGCCGCTGTTCACTACCTCTGGCCACTGGTCGATGCCGAGACTGTCGACTTAGCCGCGTGTAAGCGGATCGTCTGCGCCATTTCCGCGTTCGGCTGGGGCGTCGATCTGGTTGTGGCGGATGCCGCGCTGCTCTCTCGGGAGAAAGCTGACGCTCTGGTAGGTGAACGGTGGCTACCGTCTAAATCAGGCGGGGGCGTCTCGCTGCGTGTGCCTACGCGGGGAACGCTTGCGGATTTGCGCACGCGATATGAGGCGTTTCTCAACCGCATCTCCCTTGAGAAAGACGCGGTCTTCAGGCCTGTACCCCCGCTTGCGGCATATGCGGTCTGTGACTACCGCAAGTCATCCGGTATGGCCAGGTCACCATGCGCCGTGTTTGAGCTTCGCAAGACCGACGACACCGCCTTCGCATCTTTTTCCACCGCCCGCAAGGGTCTGCACCTCGGTGGAATGTTGCGGCATTGCGCCGAGCAGATCGCGCCGCAGATGGGCTGGGATGATAAGCGCGTGGCCGAGTTCGTGCTTGGCCACGGCGAAGCCCGTGGTCAAGCCCACAAACCGGTCGTTGGCCCACGCCTTGTGTTTGTACCGCTACCGTCGATCGAGTATCAGGGCGAAGCCAAGGGGCGGACAATTGGCTCGATCCGTCGTGTTCTAGTTACCGTGAGTGGAAACATTCCATCAACCGAATTCAATGCAATTGTCCGGGCGCTGGAAGGCCAGGAACTGATCGACGAGAAAACGCAAGCCGTTGTCGCGTTTCTACGCAGGGCATCAACGCGAACGGATGCTATTGCGGACTATTTTGCTCAGGGGCGCGCATGGGCCACGGCTACTCCTGTCGTGTTGCCTGGGCATGATGATCCGAGAAAGTTGCGGCGTCGGCTAAATGAAGCCATGCTCTCGCCACGGGAAAAGGCTACGGTGGTGGAAAAGCTGGAGAACCGCATCGAATCGCTTCTGCGCAAGGCGATGCAGCAAGCTGGCGTGCCGGCTGGAGAGGCCAATGCTGCGGAGATCCAGTGGAGGGGAACGGGCTTTCTGACAGGAACCAGTTTGGCGTCTGACTACGCCGTGCCGGAACAGCATCGTCGTTTTCGGCGTCTCCATTGCCGCATTGTGTTCAGAAACCCGGTTGCGGGGCCTGTTTGTCTGGGCGGTGGGCGCCACTTCGGCCTCGGGCTGTTCGCCGCCTGCCCGAACCGGGAGGTGTAGGCGGGCGTCCTTCGCTGCGTCCGGCGGACTAGCTGCTGACGCTACGGCTGGCGATGTGGAGCCCACTGGATGAGACAAGCCGCGGCAGGAGAGGTGCGATGCGCTACGAAACGGAAAGGGAACTGGCGGCCCGCGCGAAGGCGCTGGGCGAAGGCGCCGATGCAGCCGCTTTCGCCGATCTGACCGCCTTCTGCGCCTCGCCTTCGCCGCTGGTGCGCCGCATCGCCGCCTCGGCGCTCGGCAAGCTGGCGGGGGTGGTCGACGCCGCGGCGAGCGTGGAGATGCTGCTGCCGCTGCTGGGCGACGCGCATCCCCAGGTGCGCCAGTACGCCGCCAAGGCGCTGGGTGCCTATGGCACGTCCGCCGAAAAGGCGCTTCCCGCGCTGCGCGACATGTTCCAGAAGCCCACCGAACTGGACTATGTGAAGCGCAGCGTCAAGACAGCCGGCCTCGCGATCAAGGCGGCCATGGAACTTGCGGCGCGCCAGCGGGTCGAAACCTGCCGCCGCTGCGGCCGCGCCGTCGCGCCGGACGAGTACGCCCGCAGCCAGCGCTTCTTCGAGCGCACGCTCTGCGACATCTGCTTCGACCAGACCGCCACCGAGCGCCGCAACAAGGAGACGCGCATCGAGGACCAAAAACAAATCCGTACCCTGAACGGCACCCTCGTGCAGTCCGATGGCGAGCGCCGCATCGCCGAGTGGCTCGCGGTGCGCGGCATCGCCTACCGCTACGACGCGCGGCTGCGCATCATCGAGGGGTTTCAGATCCGCCCGGATTTCTACCTGCCCGAGTACGACGTCTACATCGAGTACTGGG
>CAZYRQ010000209.1:0-4426 GCA_964649455.1 uncultured Lentisphaerales bacterium | reverse complement strand
AGCGCCACAAGGAGTATCCCCAGCCGGCGGCCTTCGGACGCTACGTGCGGGCGCTAGTCGACGCGCTGCCACCGATCCTGACGATCGCCGACGGCGTGATCGGCATGGAGGGCGAGGGTCCCTCCAGCGGCACGCCCGTCACCCTGGGATTCCTGGCGGCCTCGATGAGTCCCGTGGCCTTGGATCTGGCGCTCTGCCGGGCGCTGCGCATCCCGGCGCGCCGCGTGCCCTACCTGGCAGACGATCTGGCGGCCGGCGCCGAAGTCGGGCTGAGGCTGGCGGGGACTCCGCTGACGGAACTGGCCCTACCGGCGATCAAACTGCCGCCACCCTCGCCGATGCGCCTGCTTCCCGGGAGTCTGGTCAGCGTGGTGGCCCCCCTGGTCTGGGTGCGGCCGCGTTTCGACTCCGCCTGCATCCGCTGCGGCCGCTGCGTGCGGGCCTGCCCGGTTCAGGCTTTGCAACTGGACGCGGGAGAGCCGACGCCCCGGCTCGCGGGTTCGCAGTGCATCGGCTGCTGCTGCTGCCACGAGGTCTGTCCCGCGCGCGCGATCCGCATGCGCCAGAGCCCGCTCCTACGGCTGGCCGGAGCCTTCAAGGGATTGTGAACGCGGGCGGGCCGGCGTGCCGCGTATCGCGGCACCGCGCCCCGCTGGCGCCGTTGTCAATGTTGAAAGCGTTGCGGTAGAGATCCACTCCATTTTCGGCAACCCGCTGCGACAGGAGATCGGCGAGGAACCGCCGCGCTACGAGCGGAATCAAACCGCAAAGCCAGCCACCCCCACCATCGATCCAATGACCGCCTCCCGCTTCGCACAGATCCATGTCCAGAACATCGCGCGGCAGATGCGATGGCACACAAACTGCTAATGCATCCTCACGGAAGGGATCAGCCATGGAAGTCAACTTGAGTTGCCTCGCGGCGGCGCTGGCATGCAGTCTCTCCTATGCGGCGTGGGCCGGGGAAGAACCGGTTCCGCTCTTCACGGGATCGGAGCAAGACGTTTCGCAGGTCGTCACAACACTCGCTCAGGGCGAAGTCGCGTGCTCGTTCGACGTGAAGTTCAGCGCGCTTCCGTCCAAGGGAAGCCCGACAGGGCTCTTTGACCTGGCCGCCGACAAGGATGGGCATGTCACGCTGCATCTGAAGGCCGCGCCAACGGCGCTGGAAGGCGATTTCAAGGCCACCTCGCCGCTCACGGTGAAGCGCGGCGACTGGCACCGCATCGCCTTCAACTACTCGCTCATCCAGCAGCGCGTGGCGTTCTACATCGACGGTCGGCTGCAGTTCGAGAACGACAACGTCTTCATCCCCGAACTCGCCTTCGGCGCACCCGTGCTCGACAAGGCCTTCTCCGGCGAGGTCAGAAATTTCCGTATCTACGACATCGCCCTGACGAGCGACTACCTGCTTCCCGCCCCGGATGCCCGGGCGCGCGCAACCCGTGCGGCGGAGACCGCCAAGGCCGCCGCAGCCGGCAACGGCGCGCTGAGCGATTGGGCCAGGAGGATCCAGGCGCGCGCCGCCAAGGTCGCGCAGGGAGTTACGACCGTCCGCGAGTTGCAAGAACTAATCCGCGACGCCGGCACGCTCGGGATCCTGGCGGGGCAGAAGGTATTCGGCCCGGTCGTGTTCCAGCAGATCAAGCCTTTCGAGACGAAGATGATTCTCCCGTACATCCTGCCCGACGGCGTGAACGACGGCCAGCTCAAGATTATCGCGGCCAGGGGACAGAACGAGGTGGTGTCGTTCGTCGTGACCTCGCTGACGGAACTCAAGGACTTCACCGTGCGTCCGTCGGAGCTCAGGGGCGAGGGCACGGCGATCCCCGCCTCGGCCTACGATATCAAGATCCTCAAGCGCTGGTACCGTGCGGGCGGCGCCTGGGTGAGCTACTTCCTCGATCCCCGCCAGCGCATTCTCACGCCGCACCTGCTGCTCAACGATGACGAGCTGATTCGCGTCGACGAACTCCGCACCCGCAACTTCATGCGTCTCGACTATCCGGAGGGGCGCCGGTACGTGGACTTCTCCGATCCTAAAACCGGGCACCATGGGTGGAGAGTCGGCACTCCGTTCAAGGATGCCGACACGCTGCAGCCCACGAAGCAGCTCTGGGAAGGCGGCCGCAACCAGCAGTATCTCGCCACGCTCGCCGTCCCGAAGGACGCCAAAGCGGGTCTCTACACCGGCAGCCTCGACCTGATCGCCAACGGCGGCAAGGTCGGCACGGTCGCGGTCAGGCTCCGCGTGCTGCCGTTCGAGCTGCCGCGTCCGCGGAGTTATGAGAACCCCGACCAGATCTACTTCGGACAGATGAACCGCTTCCCCGATTATCCCGACGCGTTTACCCAGAAGGACCGCGAGGCCTGGGTACTCGGGGTGATGCAGAACATTGCCGACCACGGCATGAACCACACGGAAAACGTGTTCAAGGATCCGACACGCGCCAGGCTGGCGCGTGAAGCTGGCCTGGTGCCGGACTACCTGTTCACCGCTCCAGCCCCCGACTACTGGCGCCATTACTACGACGGTGTTCCGGCCGGCGAGCTGACCCGGGCCGATCGCGAGCTCGGCATCCGGATGGCCATGCGCAAACTGCTTCCGTATGACCGTTTCTTCAAGTCGATCGCGCCGGAGGGCAAGCCGATGGTGATCTTCTACTCCGAAGCGGGCGGCTATACGCCGCTGGCCGCAGTGCAGGCGGAGCAGGCCGAACCGGCGCACCGCCTCGGCTGGGGCGTCTTCGCCCACGGATCGAAGGCCAACCTTCAGTATGCCGGCGATATCCAGGATTTGAACAGCGATGTCGCCGTCAAGCGCGAGCACGCCGATCTCTGGCACGCGGCCGGCGGCAGCATCATGGTCTACGCCCAGCCCTTCCCGGGCCCGGAGAATCCGGCCCTGCAGCGCCGCCGCAACGGCCTGGAGCGCTGGAAGGGCGCGCACTACGACGGCAACATGCAGCACGGGTTTGTCGTCGCGCGCGTCGGCTACAACGAGTTCGCGTACGATCCAGGGGGCGACGGCAACTACCGCTGCGTCGAAACCGCGTTTTACAGCCGCGGCAAGCTCATCTACACGCTGCCGTGGGAGGGTATCAAGGCCGCGTACGAGGATGTGCGCTACGGCACGCTGCTCAAGGCGACGGCGGCGAAGCACCTTTATTCACGGGATGAAGACCTCCGGCGCGAAGCCAAGCGGGCGCTGATCTGGCTGGAACAGCGCGATGGCAACAACTGCGATATGACCATGTTCCGCGCGGCTGTCACCGAACGCGTGCTCGTGCTCATGGATCTCGCCGCAAAGAAAGGAGCCAAGTAGTGAACATTTCCGGTTTCATGTTTCTTGGTTCTGGCGTGCTGGCTATGGCCGCAGCCATCGCCAATGCCGGAGCACCCGCCGCCCCGGTCAACTTCGGCGCGAAGAATGTGATCGAGGCCAAGTTCATGGAGGTGCCGGAAGCGTGCGAGGACATGCTCAAGACCCATCCCGACGACTGGAACTTCTCGTTCCGTCCCTACGGCAACAGCTCACAGATGCTCTGGACCGATCCGCTCACGGCGCGTGCCGCGGTCGGCGGCGGCACGGAGTTCGGCGGCAAGCATCCGACGGCGCTCAACGTCACCTGCAACGCCGATGGATGGACATTCCTGCTCCTCTGCGTCGCCCCCGGGATCAACGAAGCGCTCGCCAATACGAATGCGCTCCCGGTGCCCTCCATGGAGTTCTTCTTCGTTCCCGGCGACACCGATACGCACCTGGCCGACTCGCACTACCACTTCTACTGGGGCGAAGGCGAGTTCGCCCACTATCCGTGGTGCGTGCAGGATCGCACCTGGCGCAACATGCTGAGTGCAATCCGCTCCGAATGCCGCCGGCTTCCGAACGGCTATCTCCTCCGGTTCACGTTCCCGTGGGAGCCGCTCTTCGACAAACTTCCGTTTTCGGACAAGGCCGACAACTTCTGGCGCCTGCAGGTCGTGCGCTGGTCGAGCGAGAGCGCAACCTTCGGCGGCGTGGTCCACCAGCAGTCGCGCGCCGGCTATGTGAAGTTTCCCGAGTTCACCGATGGGCAGAAGGCGGAGATGATGGTTCGGCTTCTCGAGAAGGCCTGGATCCAGTTCCAGCACGAGCGGTCGTCGCGTCCGTACAACTACGCCGGCGGTTGGAATGCGCCCGCCCCGCGCACCGAGACGTTCATCACGGAACATCTCGCCACGTTCCCGCGCACATACGTCAACTACGGCGAGGATCCCGAGTTCAAGCCCATCCTGGAAACACTCGTCAACGAACGCCTGGCCCTCGGCGCGGAGATCGCCGCGTTCCGGTCGATGAAGCCGGGCGAGCAGCTCGCCTTCTACACGAGGGCCTCGGACATGCTCTTCAATTTCCGCTACGATGTCGAGGAAGCCTATGCGGCGC
>CAZYRQ010000208.1:0-4437 GCA_964649455.1 uncultured Lentisphaerales bacterium | reverse complement strand
CCTTGCAGACGGCGGTGTCGAGGCTGGCCACCGCGCGCAGGCCGCGGCCGACGGAGCCGACGAACCAGTCGGGGCGTCCCGTCTCGGGGGGCGGCACCACCCGCACCGTGACGGCGGGGCCGACGGTGAAAACCTCGTCCATGATGGCCTGCCCGCGGTCGTCCGCACCCGTGATGATGGCGCCCTTGAGCGTCACGGGGCCGAAGGTGTAGTCGCCCTCGATCTGGGCCGTGTAGTCGAGCGTGAAGCCGTATTCCCAATAGGGTTTGCCCTGGTGCGTCACGCGCTTGACGGGGAGCCGGAAGGGAATGGGGCGCGGTTCGAAGGGATTGTCGAAGGCGAATCCCATCAGGCCGCCGAAGCCCTGCGACTGGTAGTTGTTAATGGCGAACGCGGGGGCGCGTCCCCCCTGCTGCGCCATCTCCTCGAGCCGCGCCTTGAGATCCGGTTGCTTGATACCGCGGATTTCCTGCAGCTCAAGGAAGTCCGCCTGTAAATGGGGCGGGCGCTGCGGCAGCAGGGGTTCGACCGACTCGTTGGGGGCGGGCAGGGGCGCGACCCGGATGCGCAGGGTGACGGTGAAGGGCTCGTCCACGAGGGCCGTCTGGCGGCTGGCCTCGACCGTGACGATCAGATCTTCGCGCGACTCCACGCCCGTCACCTCGATGGCCGGACCGCGCGCGGTGAGCGTGCGGCCGTCGACCGGCACGGTGACGGCGCCGATCTCGAAACGCCCCGCCCGCTTCGGTGTGAGCTGGTAGACGAAGGTGCGCGCGAGCAAGGTCTGCTGCAGCATCCGCCCGTTGATGATCTGGATGCTGCGGCTGCTGTTGTCCTGCGAGCCGAGGAACTGCAGGTCGGCCTCCTGCAACTGGGAAAAGGCGGGCTGGAGGCCGCGGTCGCTGGAGCCCTCGACCGTGACCTGTAGCTGCACCGATTCGCCGAGGTAGATCCGCGAGCGGCTGGCTTGGACGGAGAGGCTCGCCGGAGCGGCCTGCAGGGCGGGCGCGATGAGCGCGAGCAGGCCGAGGAGGAGCCCTTTCCGAACGTCGCGAATCCGGAGGCGCTGCATGATGCCCTGCTATCTGGTCTCCACGAGCCGGGCGCCGGCGGAGGGATGGATCACGCGTATGTCGCACGCCGTGCCGTAGCGCGCCGCATAGGCCGCGGCGAGCGCCGCCGAGGCGGCGGCGGCGGCCGGCGTCCGCACGAGGACTGCGACGCTGCCGCCGAAGCCGCCGCCCGAGAGGCGCGCGCCCAGCACGCCCGGCACGCCGCGCGCGGTGTCGACGAGATGGTCGAGCTCTCCGCAGGAGTTCTCGAAATAGCGCTGCGAGCTCTCGTGCGAGGCGAACATCAGGCGCCCGAAGCCCTCCAGATCGCCCTGCGCGAGCCGTTCGGCGCCCTGGACGACGCGTTCGTTCTCGCCGATGGGGTGGGCGGCCCGGCGGGCGATCCGCTCGTCGAGCCCGCCGCGGTGGGCTTCCCACTCGGTCCAGGAGACATCCCGCAGGGCGGCGACCGGGTGCGGCAGCCGCGTCCTGAAGAACGCCGCCGCCGCCTCGCAGTCGGCGCGCCGCTGGTTGTACTCGCCGTCCACGAGGGCGTGCTTGGCGTGGGTGTTGCAGATCAGCAGCACGGCGTCGGCGCCGAGCGGGGCATGGCGGATCTCCAGCGAGCGGAAGTCCGTCTGCACGAGCATGCCGTCGCGGCCGAAGAGCGAGGAGATCTGGTCGAGCAGGCCGCACTTGACGCCGGCGAAGGTGTGCTCGGCCTGTTGGGCGATCCGCGCGAGGCTGAAGGGATCAACGGCGATGCCGTAGAGCCGCGCGAGAGCCAGGGCCGTGGCGATTTCGAGCGCCGCCGAGCTGGAGAGGCCGCTGCCGAGGGGGATGTTGCCGAAGAAAAGCGCGTCAAACCCGTGGGGCAAGGCCCCGCGCGGCAGAAGGCCGGCCAGGACGCCCATGCAGTAGTTGGCCCAGGTGTCGGTCTGGATCGGCGCGGGATGCTGCACCTCGAAGCGCACCTCGCGCATCAGGTCGCCGGCCGTCAGGCGGCACGCGGATCCGGTGGACGGCGCGACGGCGAAGCAGGTGCCGTAGTCGATGGCCGCCGAGAGGACCAGCCCCTCGTTGTAGTCGGTATGGTTGCCGAGCACCTCGACGCGTCCGGGCGCGTAGGCGACGATGGCCGGGTCGCGCCCGTAGCCGCGCTTGAACTTCTCGAGAACGGCTTCGAATGTCTTCGGTTTGTGCATGGCGTGTTCGGCTGGGTTCACCGGGCTCAGGCGCGGATGCGCGCCAGCAGTTCGTCGCGCCGGGCGGCCATCAGCGCGGGCGTCCGCGCCTCGAGGTTGAGCCGCACGAGCGGTTCCGTGTTCGAGCAGCGCACGTTGAACCACCAGTCGTCGAAGGCGATGCTGACCCCGTCGAGCTCCGTCAGCGCGCCCGTGGCGTAGGCGACCTTGATCTCGGCGAGGATGGCCGCCGGTTCGCGGCCGACGCGGGAGTTGATCTCGCCGCTCTGGGCGTACTTGCGCAGCGGGGCGATCAGCGCCGAGAGCGGCTGGCCGGAGGCGTCGAGGATGTTGGCGACCGAGAGCACGGCCATGGCGGAG
Source organism: uncultured Lentisphaerales bacterium (assembly GCA_964649455.1). GTDB lineage: Bacteria > Verrucomicrobiota > Kiritimatiellia > RFP12 > JAAYLN01 > JAAYLN01. The sequence continues at coordinate 1,820 of CAZYRQ010000208.1, read as the reverse complement.
CTTTCAGCAGTATAGTTGTCGCGGAAGTAGTAGTGTCCGCTGAGCTCGCCGGCGAAGAGGGCGTCGTGCTCGCGCATCTGCTGTTTGATGAAGGCGTGTCCCACGCGGCTCATCATGGGAATCCCGCCGGCGGCCCGGATGACCTCCTCGACCACGCGGCTGCTGCGCAGGTCGTAGAAGACCACGCCCTTGCGGGTGGCCAGGATGTCCTGGGCGATCAGCGCGGTGATGAAGTCCATCGGCACCACCTCGCCGCGCTCGTCCACAAAGCCCGCGCGGTCGGCGTCGCCGTCGAAGCAGACGCCGAAGGCGTGGCCGCCGGTGCGCACCTTCGCCTGCAGCGCCGCGAGCGTCTCGACATCGAGCGGGTTGGCCTCGTGGTTGGGGAAGGTGCCGTCGGGCGTGTCGAAGAGCGGGTCGAGGTCGAGCAGCCCGGCGAGGGTCTTCGCCTCCCAGATGCCCATGCCGTTGGCCATGTCGGCGGCCACGCGCAGCCGGCGCGTGGTGCGGTTGAAGCGGGCCACGTGGCGGATGTAGTCGGGCAGGATGTCGTGCGTGGCGACGGTGCCGGGGCGCGCCGGCGGGGTCGCGAAGCGCGCCTCCACGGCGAGGCGCTCGATCTCCGCGATGCCGGTGGCGCCGCTGATCGGCACGGCCGCGGCGCGGCAGAGCTTGAAGCCGTTCCACTCGGCGGGGTTGTGGGAGGCGGTGATGATGATGCTGCCATCGGCTCCGAGGCTGCCGTTGGCGAAGTAGGACATCGGCGTCGAGCACTCGCCGATGTCGATCACATCGGCGCCCTGCCGGTTGAGGCCGCGCACCAGCGCCGCGAAGAGCGGGCGCGAATGGGGCCGGCAGTCGCGGCCCACGACCACCCGGCGGGCGCCGGTGAAGGTGGCGTAGGCGCGTCCGATGCGCTCGGCCACCGCTTCGGTCAGGTCGCGCCCGTAGACGCCGCGGATGTCATATGCCTTGAAAATGCCTGCCATTGCTGCTTCCCTGTTTCCTGTCCTAAGAAGGAGTCCGCATTCTAGCGGAATCCGCTCCGTGATGCAATTCGACAGGATTTCCGAACGCTATTGCTTCCGCTGGGAGGGCTGTGGTATATGGAAGGCCTATGCCAACCGGGAATCGCGCCTGCTGGATCCATGCGCCGGCCAAGATCAACCTGACGCTCGAGGTTCTCGGGCGGCGGCCGGACGGCTACCACGATATCCGCAGCCTGCTGGTGCCGCTGTCGCTGGCGGACCGCATCGAGATCCGCGAGTCGGAGCGGGAGCAATTCGATGTGGTGGCGGACGGGGTCGACCTCGCGGCGATCGGGCCGTCCGGGGAGAACCTCGTGCGCCGGGCGGCCGACCTGGTGCGGCGGCGCGCGGGCGTGTCGCAGCCGCTGGCCGTGCGCCTCGTCAAGCGGATCCCCGTGGGCGGGGGGCTCGGGGGGGGCAGCGCCGATGCAGCGGCCATGCTGGTCGCGCTCAACCGGCTCTGGAACCTGGGCTGGACGAGCGAGACGCTCATCGGACTGGGTCAGGAACTGGGCAGCGACGTGCCCGGGCTCGTCCACGGGGGCGCGGTGCGCCTCGAGGGCCGCGGCGAACGGGTGGCCGCGGCCTGGCCCGGTGCGCGTGGCCGGGTGCCCCAGCTCCCGGTGCTCCTCGTCAATCCTGGAATAGCGGTCTCCACGGCCGAGGTCTTCCGCACCTGTCCGGGAGGGTTGACCTCGGCTTTGAATTCCTATACTATAGTCCATTCCGCGCTCCTCGGAGGCAACCTGCGGGCTGCCGCCGGGGGCTTGTTCAACGGTCTCGAAGCCGGTG
>CAZYRQ010000207.1:0-4446 GCA_964649455.1 uncultured Lentisphaerales bacterium | reverse complement strand
TTTCGCCCACACTCCATGCGCTAATCCTCACACCCCGGAGACTGACCCATTACAGTGATTTCGACCGTGATTTCGATAGCGATGCCCCAACAACACATGCTATGCTGACAACCATAATTTTGACACGAACTCTCGGTTGCACGTATGTTCAAAAGACCCGGGAACGGAACCACCTGGCATCGCCACCGCCACTTGCGAACGCGGGCTGCCGTTCTACCAATCGTGCTGACTTGCCTGGCGGCCGGCCTGACGTGGCGCCTGCCGGTCGCGGTGGCGGAAAACGCCGGATTCGTAAAGACCGTTGGCGCCCGTTTCATGCTCGATGGAGCTCCCCACTACTTTGCCGGCGCCAATTTCTGGCAGGGTATGAATCTGGGCATGGATGCCACGGCGGGCGGCGACCGGGAACGTCTGGGACGCGAGCTGGATCGGCTGCAAGCCCTGGGGCTGGTCAACCTGAGGGTCATGGCCTTGTCCGAAGGTCCGGACACGGCGCCCTACCGGATGCGCCCGTCGCTCCAGCCGGCGCCGGGCGTCTTCAACGAAGCGGTTTTCGCGGGCCTGGACTACCTGCTGCACGAGATGAACCGGCGCAACCTGCGCGCGGTCATGACGTTAAACAACTACTGGCACTGGTCCGGCGGCATGGCCCAGTACGTCGCCTGGGCCGAAGGATCCCCGATTCCCTACCCGCCATCCCATCCCGACTTCACCGGCAACTGGGGTACGTTCATGACCTACTCGGCGCGGTTCTACTCGATCCCGCAGTGCCAGACGGCCTTCCGGGCCGCCATCGCGGCCGTGGTCGGACGAACCAACACCTTCTCGGGGAGGCTCTACCGGAACGATCCCACCATTTTCGCGTGGGAGCTCGCCAACGAACCCCGCAACTACCCGCAGGCCTGGATCGACGAGACGGCCGCCTACATCAAGTCGCTGGATCCGAACCACATGGTGACCAGCGGCTCCGAGGGGTCGGTGGGTGGCGACTTTCTGGACACCCATGGCGGCCCGCACATCGACTATGCGACCTGCCACATCTGGCCGCAGAACTGGGGCTGGTACCAGCCGGGGAATCCCGCCACCTACGCCACTGCGGTGCAGCAATCCCTGAACTATCTGCAAACACACGCGGGCCAGGCTGCGGCCGTACTCGGCAAGCCGCTGGTGCTTGAGGAGTTCGGTCTGGCCCGCGACGGCGGTTCGCACGATCCCGCCGCTTCCACGGCGTACCGCGACGGTTTCTTCGGTCAGTTCTACGCGGCGGTCGAGGCGAATGCCGAGGCGGGCGGCGCGCTGGCCGGCGACAACCTGTGGGCCTGGGCCGGGGAAGGTCGCCCCGCCGATCCCGCGCCGCAATGGATCGGGGACCCGCCGCACGAGACCCCAGGCTGGTACTCGGTCTACTATGCCGACGCCTCGACGCTCCTCGTCCTCTCCAACCATGCCGACCGTCTGGCGATCCTCAGCGACGACCGCGACCGCGATGCGCTGCCCGATAGCTGGGAGGCGTGGCGCTTCGGCAGTGTGACCAACACGGGTGGCGAGGCGGGGGAGGACTGGGACGGCGATGGCGCTTCGGATCGGAACGAATACCTGGCCGGCACGGATGCGAACGACGCGAAGGATTTTCTGGCGATTCGCGGCCTGCACCGCGTGGCCGCGCCACCCGCCATGCATCTTTTATGGAACACCGTCACGGGGCGCCTGTACACCGTCACCATCACCACGAGCCCCTGCGAGCCATTCGGCGCGGCGCCCGATTTTGTCGACAGGGCGGCTACCGGCACATCGATGACCTACACCAACGGGGAGGCCGGGCTGCCGGGAACGCGGTTCTACCGCATCCAGGTGCGGCCGCCCTGGTGAGCCGGCTTGCCGCATGCGTTTCCGTGCTGGTATAGTGGCGCGAGCACGGGTTTGAAAGGACGTTGGCGTGGCGATGAACGGAGACTGCGTCTTAACCATTGAAGCGGGCGGAACCAAATGCGAAGCGCTGCTGATGACGGTCGAGGGCGCGGCGCTCGGGTTCCACGCCGTGTATCCCGCCGCGGCTGCGGGAGCGGGCGGCTATGGCAGAGGCCGCGAGGGCACCGCCACGCTGCAGGCGGTCCGGGGCGCGCTGCAGGCCTTCAATCCCGAGGGAACCCTGCATCTGGTTACCAGTGGCTTTCTGCTGTCGGGCGAGATCCGTAACGTGCTCCGTGCCGGGCGGGTTCTGCTCTGGAATGCCGGGGAGGCGGAGTCGGCCCTGGCGTGGGCCGGCGTTGACGAGGGGTTGGTGGCGCTGTCGGGAACCGGCGCCTTCGGCCATCTTCGCGTGAAGGACCGGGTCTGGCATGCCGACGGGCTCGGTCCGCTCCTCGGTGACCGGGGCGGCGCCTACCAGATCGGGCGCGAGGGGCTGCGCGCGGTGTTCCGCCCGGGTGGCGCGGACACGGCGCTGCGCGAGGAACTGGTGCGTTTCGCGGGCCTCTCTCCGCAAGACAACCTGGAGCAGGAGATGGTTCCCCTGAGCATCCGCATGCTCGCCGACCGGACGGCGGTGGCCCACTATGCCGCGATGGTCGACCGCGCCGCGCGCGCGGGCGATCCCATGGCCGTTGCGATTCTGGAACAGGCGGCCGACGATCTCGCCGGAACACTCAAGTACCTGGTGGGTCAGGCGGATGTTGCCGCTCGCGCGTTGCCGATGATCGGCAGCGGAGGCGTCATCCGGCATTCCGACATTTTCTGGGAGCGCCTGGTGCGGCAGGTCGCCGCCTTTCTGCCGCGTGGCCGGCCGATCCGGCAGGATGTGCCGCAAGTCGTGGGGAGGGCGCTGGCCGGACTTGGGCAGGTGTTCCGTCGCGGCGAGGGTTCCGGCGATCTGGCTGCCAGCCGCGAACGGCTGCTGGCTACCCTGCCGCCGTTGCTGGCCGCGATCCGACCGCAGCAGGAAACCCCGTTGCCGCGACCACAGGAGGAGAGATCATGACTGCACCGCACAACTACCTCGAAGCAATCCGCCGTCTGCTCGACCACTACGAGCGGACGCAGATGGACGCCATCGAGCGGGCGTCCGCGATGGTGGCCGACTGCGTCCTCGCCGGGGGCGCCGTGCATCTCGCGTCCATCGGCCACAGCAACGAGCAGGACTTTCTCAACCGCGCCGGCGGACCCGCCTTTCTGCAGCCACTTTCCTTTTCTCTGTCGCTGAACGACCCGGTGGCCGACTGTCTCAAGGATCGCCCGCCGGCTGAACCGTTCGACCGCGAGGGCGAACTCGTCCGCCTGGCGCTGCGCGCCGGCAACCTGCGCCCCGGCGACATCGTGGCCGTCGGTTCGGTCTCCGGACGCAATGTCCGTCCCGTGGCCATTGCGCTGACCTGTCGCGAAGTGGGCATCCGCACGATCGCCTTCACTTCACTGCCCTACACGGCGCAGGTTGACTCGGCTCATCCCTCAGGCAAGAAACTCGCCGAAGTGGCTGACTTCGTGATCGACAATGGCGCCCCTTTCGGCGACGCCGCCGTCGACATCCCCGGCTACGACTTTCCCCTGATGCCGGTGTCGGGGGCCTCGATGGTAGTCGGCGGCTGGATGATCTGGGGGCGGGCGATGGAGCTCATGGCCGAACGCGGCCATCCGGCCTCGGTGTTCATGAGCGTCAACCGACCCGGCGGCTGGGAAGTTTACAATCGGAACCGTGAAAGGTTCCAGAAACTGGGTTTTTGAACGGACGGGAGGAACCTGACATGTCGGCGGAAGCCTATTTCAAGGCGGCGGGCGAGGCACTGGCGCGCGTCGCGGAGACTCAGCGCGGGGTGATCGGACAGGCGGCGGCCCTGCTAGTTGAGACGATCCTGGAGGGGCGCAGCCTCTTCTCGTTCGGCGCCACGCACTCGTTCATCCTGACCGAGGAACTCGTCTACCGCACCGGCGGGCTGATGCTGGTCAATCCCATCTATCCGCACGGCATGAACCTGTCGGTGCGGCCGATGACGCAGACCTCGCGTTTCGAGCGCCTCCCAAGGCTGGGCGCGGAGCTGCTGGCTGGCGCGCCGGCCGTTGCGGGCGATGTGCTGATTCTCACCTCGACGTCGGGTCGCAACGCCGTCGTGATCGACATGGCGCTGGAGGCCCGCGCGCGGGGCATCCGCATCATCGGCATCACGGCGCTGGCCTATGCGCGCGAAGTGACGAGCCGCCACCCCTCCGGCCGCAAGCTGCCCGACCTGTGCGACATCGTGATCGACAACGGCGCGCCCTACGGCGACGCCGCGGTCGAGATCCCCGGCTGTCCCCAGAAGATCGGCCCCCTGTCGACGCTGACCGGCGTCGCGATCATCAACGCCCTCGTGGCGGAGACGGTGGCGCGGCTCGTGGCGGCAAACGTCGTGCCGCCGGTTTTCATGAGCGCCAACGTCGACGGCGGCGACGCCCACAACGCGGCGCAGCTCAAGG
>CAZYRQ010000206.1:0-4454 GCA_964649455.1 uncultured Lentisphaerales bacterium | reverse complement strand
GCAGCCAGAGGTCGCCCAGCCGCCGGGTTCCTTTGCCGCCGCCGGAGTAGAACTGAATCCCCATCGCCTCCCCGTCCGTGTCGACCAGGTAGCCGGTCGATCCGATGCCCGCGACAAAACCGGTGCCGTTGGCCAGCAAGCCATAGGGGAGCAGAACGTCGGGGGTCGAGGTGTAGGGCGACTGCCAGCGGTTGGGCAGGCAGCATATGAAGACGGCGATCACGGGCTTCGGCCAGTTCGCGGGTGTGATGTCGGTGTTGCGCAGCAGACTGTCGTATCCGGATCGGTAACCGAGCCTGAGCTCGTTCGCATGGCCGAAGAAGTGGAAGAGCGCGGCGCCCGCGCGCATCGCGGGCAGGAGATAGTTCAACCGGACCGCCGCCAACGATCCCTTGGGATCGCTGGTGTAGAACGTCCGGACCGCCCGCCCGTCGGCGGAGAGCGGTCCGACCAGCTTGTCCGTGCCGTCGCTGAAGGCATACTCCTTGTTCTTGATGCCGGTGCAGTCCCAGTCGGCCGTGACCGCCGCCATCTCGCGCCACCGGCGCGCGCGCTCGAAGGCCAGCGTCTTCTGCACGCTCGTGGCCACCTCCTGTGGACGGGTGGTGGGCAGCCGTCCGACCGCCAGGTCGGGAACGTGGTCGGAATCCACGTCGGCCAGTTCGCCGTCCACGGCGGCCACCATGTCCTCACCGGTCAGGGGAAACCGCTGGCCGGCGAGACGGGTAGGGATCAGACAGGCCGTGTAGTCGTTGACGGAGAGCCGCTGGTGCCGGAAATCGAGGGCGCCGGCGCCGGCCAGGAGCAGGTAGCGGAGACCGCGGGGCTGCAGGCGCCGGCAGAAGGCCTGGATCGCCAGCGGATCGACCAGCCCGCGGCTGAACTTGTCGTAGAGCAACTCAACATCGACGACGACCGACCGCAGTCCAGCCGCCGTGCGAAAATCCGCCAGCGGCTGCACCGCCTCGCGGAAGCCGCCGCACCATCCCTCGGGCGGTATGAGAATGACGTGGGCGACACCGGCGAAAGCATCCCAGTCGAGATCCCGCACCCCGCGCACCGACGGCCGCCGGATCCCCGCGCTCCGGGAGAAGACCTGGTAGGCCTGATCCGCGCCGCCCGAGGGAAAGGCGGCCGTCCAACCCGCCTCCCTGCCTTCCCAGGCCAGCGCAACCGGCGCGATCACGACTGGCGCGCGGGGCACCGTCACGTCGAGCACCACCACATCGTTCGAGGGGAAGCCCGAGACGGCGGATAGGTTGCCGCCGCCGCCCCGGCAGAGCAGGGCGCCTCCGCGGGCGCGATAGGCGCGCGGATAGGCCAGTTCACAGGAGAGCCAGACGAAACGAGTGTAGTCCGTCGTCATCAGCGGCGGCGGCGGTGCCACATGACGCACGGTGACCGCGGCCGCCGCCCCGTCGAGCGCGGAGGAGGGCAATGAAAACACGTGTGTCAGCAGCCGCTCGCCCGACCATGTGGAGTGGCCGACCGGCACCCCGCCGACGGAGACCGCCACCGCATGCTCGTCCACCTCGGAATTTTCGTAGTACGAGAGGAACGTCACGCTGACCGTTCCGGTCCAGGCGCCCGGCGCGGGATCGTCGACCGGCTCGATGGAAGTCAGGCTCTTGTCGGCGCTGGTGTTGGACCGCAGCCCGTAGGCGACAAACGGCAAGTCGGTGCGCGAGTTATAGCTGACCCGCGTCAGATGGTTGGTTCCCTGGAAGAACCGGGATTCGGCGAAGCAGGCATTGGTGGCCGGCTCCGCCGGAAACGCGGCTGTCGCCACCGCCATGCCTGTGCCCGGTCCAGGCGCGACCCAATAGACGTTCTCGGGCGCCGTATCGGTGGTCGCCGGCTCGCCATGGAACAGGAGCGCGTCGCCATCCGCCAGCCAGGCGACCGGACGCCCCTGGCACGACAAGGCCAGGTTGGTCGTGGCGATGGCCTGCCGCACATACGCCTCGTCCCATCCGGATGACGCGGACAGCTCCGCGGCGGTGACGCGATAGATGCCGGTCGTCCGCAGACTGAGGCGCACGCGCTCGGCTGGCTGCGACCCGTTCCAGAGCCGCACGCGCGGCCCGTTCCCGAGCCACGCCTGGGGCTCGGACGGCGGCACCAACGGGACTGGAGCATCGGCCGCCACGCTCTTGACCACCTCGCGGGAGACCACCGTCGCGCGGGCCAGGCGTCCCTGCCAAGAGGCCGCCTCCCGCTCCCCGCCGCCGCGCGTCAGGAAGGTTAGGCGATAACGAACCGTCTGCCCCTCGCGCGCCTCGGGGTCGTGCAGCCGGTAGGTGTCGCCGCCCTCGCCCTCCTCCTCGCCGCGCATGGGCACATAGCCCTCGCCCACCAGCGACCAGGCACCATCGGGAGACTCACGCTCGATCCGGAAGAAGCCCGCCCCCAGCGCGACATCCGTACGCCAGTCGAGCCAGACCTTGTCATCCTGCGCCACGGAGGCGTCGAACCGGCTCACCGAGACGTCCGAGGCATAGGCCGGCGCGGACTCCGGCGCCTCGGCGGACGCCAGAGGCCCGGACGCCAGCATCAGCACGGCCAGCGCGACCACGTGTATGCCGATCCGCCTCACTATCCATTTCTGTTGAATGGCCATGATGCTCGTTTGCATCCCCGACCACCGTCAACGGAAGCACCGCTTGATCCTCTCGCTACCGTCCTGCTTCCGTTAACCAGCGATGTCGTTCCTCTTCTTCTTTCTCTTCCCATCTGTTGGCGTCGCGGGGGGCTTTCTCCCGGACTTCCGGCCCTTGTCACGGCGCTGCTTGACGCCGGGCGGCGTCTTTTCCGCGACTGCGTCGCAGGCGTGGCAGATTCCGATGATCGCCCGCTGCAGGGTTTGCACCCGCCCGATGCGCGCGATGGCTTCCGGCCGCGCATCCAAAGCGCCTTCCGACGCCTCGACGTCGAAGATATTCTCGCATGCCGTGCAGAGAAAATGGTCTGTCGACAAAAGATCCCCATCGAAGTGGAACCGGTGCGTCGGCAGCGCCAGTTGCCGTATCAGGCCCTCCTGCGCCAGACGGTTGAGGGTACGGTAGACGGTGTCGAGCGACAGCGAGGGCATCGTCCCGTGCAGCGAGAGATACACGGTCTCGGCATCCGGATGGTCGTGCCGTTCGCGCATGGACTTGAGAATCGCCGCACGCTGGCGCGTGGTGGCCAGCCCGTGTGCCCGCAGGAGTCTCTTCGATTTGAGCATGTCTGTCTTTCTGCTAACAGCAAGGAGAGGGTTATCTGTTGATGTTTGGCCGCCGGCAAGAGGCATGCCAGACCGGGCCTAGCATCCATCCTGAAGTTTCGCACGGAAATCGAGGCAAACCATTGCAAGCAACAGATTTTGATCATAGCAGATCCGGAACAATTCTGAAACAAAATTATCAAGGCACAAAATTATCAAGGCACAAAATTATCAAGGCACAAAATAATCAAGGCCATGTCGTGCGGGTGTAGGCCGGGCTGTACGCTTGCGATACTTCCGAGGGTGCGCATCCACTATTGTGGATCGCACCCTATTTCCGATACCTTTCCGATATTTCCCTCGCTTGCACTCGACAGCGCCAACCGCGCCTGCTATCCTCCGCGGTGTATCTCCGTGAAGAAGCGGCCAACGCCTCTCGCGGAACAGGGCGGACATCCATGGGCAACATTTTTCTGTCGGGCGTGGGCGGGCAGGGCATCCTGCTGGCCGCCAAAATCATTGCGGACGCGGCGGCGCACGCCGGCTTCGAGGTCGCGGCCAACGAGATCCACGGCATGGCGCAGCGCGGCGGCTCGGTCACCGCGCAGGTGCGCTACGGCCGCGCCGTCCTCAGCCCCCTGATCCTCGAGGGCACGGCCGACGTCCTCGCCGCGCTCGAGCACATCGAGGCGATCCGCTGCGCGCACCTGCTCCGGCCCGGCGGCTTCGCCGCCATCTCGCGGCAGAGCCTCGTGCCCGTCACGGTCTCCTCCGGCGGCGCCGCCTACCCCGCCGACGTCGCGGAGCGCCTCGCGCGCCTCTTTCCCAACCGCTGCTACTTCGACTGCACCGCCAAGGCCCTCGCGATGGGCGACGCCCGCCTGGCCAACACGCTGCTCGTCGGCATCCTCTCGCGCGCCCTCGCCGACCTCCCGGCCGAGGCCTGGCACGCGTCCATCCGCGACCGCGTGCCGGCAAAGACGCTGGCCGGCAACCTCGCGGCATTCGACTTCGGAAGGAACGAGGCACATGACTCGATACCATGACCAGCGGGCCGAGACCCTCTCCCGCGACGAACTGACCGCCCTCCAGGACACACGGCTGCGCGAGGTCGTGCGGCGAGTGGCGGAACGCAACGCCTTCTTCCGCCGCCATTTCGCCGCTGCGGGCCTCGACCCGCGCGCCTTCCGCGGACTCGCCGACCTGACGGCGCTGCCCTTCATGAGCAAGGACGACTTCCGCCGCGAGT
>CAZYRQ010000205.1:0-4466 GCA_964649455.1 uncultured Lentisphaerales bacterium | reverse complement strand
CACTGCGGGGTGATCGTGCTGGCCGGCACGTTCACGGAAGTCGTGCAGCACTACCTGAACTGGAACGAGAAGTCCAGGGGCGCGGTGATCCTCAAGAAAGTCTGCGGTGCCCTGGTGTTGCTGGGCGGGCTCTATCTCATTTTCGCGGCGCGGTAGCGCGAAGGTACGGCGGGCATAGCGAACTGGATGATGGCCCTGAAGGGAGTGACATGACAAAGCACAACAGTGAGCGGGTTCGGGAGAGGGTACGGAAACGATACGCGGGCATCGTCAGCTGCGGGAAGAGCGGCTGCGGCTGTTCGACGCCGTCCTGCTGTTCGGCCAAGCCGCCATCGGCCATGGCGCAGTCGGCGCAGCCCAGGACGGGCAGCGTGAGTTCCTGAGCGAGCGCGAACATCTTCTCGAGCCACTCGGTCTTCATGTGGATGCCCTTCGCGTCCGGCGCAATGTCGTGCGACGTGATGACGAGCACCTCCTCGCGTTCCGCCGCGCGGCGCACGCAGGCCAGGATGTCGCCGATGTCGGCATGGTACGCCTCGCCCACGATGATTGAGTCGAGGCGGGGACGCCCGGGGAGTTCCGATGCGGGGAAGAATACAGACCCGTTCGTGGCGAGCGGCTGGCGGCCCGCCTGTCTTTCGGCTTTCGATGGGAAGCGGCTGTCCTCGTCGCAGTCGCCGAAGAATGCAGGGCCATTGCCGTCGATGACTCCGGCGCCCGTGAGCGCCACATTCTCCACCTGGTAGCCAATGAGCAAATGACGCCGCTTGACTGTCGCCGCTTGACTTGCGCCACTAGTAAGTAATATATTACTCACTATGAACCAGGCACCACCCCGCATACGTCTCCCGGCGGCCAGGCGCCGCGCGGCCACGGTGCAAACCGTCCTCGATCTGGCCGCGGTCCAAAATCCTGCCGACATCACAACCAGCGCCATTGCCGCCCACATGAGCATCACGCAGGGTGCTTTGTTCCGGCATTTCGCCAGTAAAGACGCGATCTGGCAGGCGGTCGTGGAAAGGGTGACGCAGCGTCTGCTCGCCCGCGTAGACCGGCTGGCGCGGACAGCGCAGTCGCCCCTTGAAGCGTTGGAGAGCGTATTCATGGCGCACATCGAATCCCATGTGCGGCACGCCGGAGTGCCACGAATCATATTTGGCGAGCTTCAACGGGCCGAGGATACCCCCATCAAGCGTCTGGTCCGTAAGTTCATGGAACAGTATATCGCGAAAGTGCAGGCGTTGATCGAGCAAGGCAAGGCCGGGGGCGAAATAGCCCACGAGGTGGATGCCCGGGCTGCCGCAACGCTGTTCATCGGAATGATTCAGGGGCTGGTGGTGCAATCGTTGGTTTCAGGAGAAATCGGCATCACCCGAATCAAAGCCAGCGCACTCTTTGCCCTCTATTTCCGAGCGGTGAGGGATGCGGCATGAAACGGTTTCCCGTCGCTGTCCGCACACTGGCCATGGCCGGTGTGCTGGTTCCTTTGCTGGCGCTGTTCGTCTATGTCGCCGTCCGATCAGGGCCGCTGGCCCCGGTGCCCGTGACGGTGGGGCCGGTTGAAGACCGGGCCATTGCGCCTGCCTTGTTCGGCATCGGGATCATTGAGGCGCGGCATGCCTACTCCATCGGCCCCACGTTTGCAGGACGCGTCAAGCAGGTGTCCGTGGATGTTGGAGATCGTGTGGTTGTCGGCCAACTGCTCGGTGAAATGGACCCCGTTGACCTTGACGACCGGATCGCCGCTCTGGATGCCGCTTTGATACGCGCCCAGGCCCAGGTCACGGCATCTGAAGCGCAGGTCGCGGATGCAACGGCTCGGATGACCTACGCCGAGACGCAGGCACAAAGGTACGAACAACTGGTCGAAGCACGTGCGGCGAGCGCTGAGCTGCTGGACGCCAAGCAGCAGGAACGGGCAGTGGCGGAGTCGAGTCTGGCGGGTGCCCAGGCCAATCGGGAAGCGGCCCGCCATGAAGGGACGCGCGTCCGCCTGGATCGCGACGCGCTTTTCAAGCAACGCGCGGATCGGCGTCTGGTCGCTCCGGTGGACGGGATGGTCGTGTCGCGCGATGCCGAGCCCGGTACGACGGTGGTCGCGGGGCAATCCGTGGTGGAGATGATGGATCCGGAGAGTCTATGGGTCAACGCGCGGTTCGACCAATTGAACGCCTCCGGCCTGCAGCCCGGACTGCGCTGCCAGATCGCGCTGCGTTCTCGGGAGGGCCAAGTCCTTGCCGGGCACGTGTTGCGCGTGGAACCGCGGGCCGATTCGGTCACCGAGGAGATTCTCGCCAAAGTGGCATTCGATGCCGTTCCCGCGATGTTGCCGGCCATCGGGGAATTGGCCGAGGTCACGGTTGCCTTGCCCGCGCTTCCGCTGGGGCCGAGCATCCCCAATGCGGCCATCCAGCGCATCGGAGGCCAGGTGGGCGTATGGCAGGTCGTCCCGGGCGGGCTGCGCTTCACGCCGATCACGCCGGGCGCCGCGGATTTAAGCGGCCAGGTGCAGGTGCGTGAGGGCCTGAAGGCGGGCGACAAGGTTGTGGTCTATAGCGCCAGAGCCTTGAGACCGCGCAGCCGTATCGATGTTGTGGATCAAATTTCCAGGGGGCGACGATGATCAGCCTGGCAGGCCGAGACATCATGCACGCCTGGGGAAAATTCGTTTTTACCGGCGTGGGGCTTGGGCTGCTTATCGGGATCACCCTCTCCATGGCCGGCATCTATCGCGGCATGGTGGATGATGCCAAAGCCTTGCTCGACAATAGCGGCGCCGATCTCTGGGTGGTGCAGAAGGACACCCTCGGTCCCTATGCCGAGCCGTCGAGCCTCTACGACGATATCTGGCGCGGCATTCGCGGCATGCCTGGCGTGGCTCGCGCGGCTAACATAACCTATCTCACGATGCAGGTGCGGCAGGGGACACGGGAAGTGCGTTCAATGGTCACCGGCATCACGACGGGGGGGGCCGGCACACCCGGTTGGCCACCGTATCTCGTCGCCGGGCGGCAGATCACCCGCGGCCACTACGAGGCGGTCGCCGATGTCGCCGCCGGGTTTGCGCTGGGTGATCGTCTGCAGATCCGCCGCAACCACTACACCGTGGTCGGCTTGACCCGGAGAATGGTCTCATCGGGCGGCGATCCGATGATTTTCATTCCCTTGAAGGACGCGCAGGAAGCGCAGTTCCTGAAGGACAACGACGCCGTCGTGCGGCAGCGGCGGCGAACTGCGGAAAATCCCGCTTTTAGCCGGCCCGGGATGCCGGGGCTGCTGGACACGGCGACCGCCTCGCAAAGCATGAACCCCTACGTCAACGCGGTGCTGGTACAAACGAGGCCGGGCATTGACGTCGAGGACGTGGCGGAGTCGATCCGCCGCTGGAAGCGCCTGACGGTCTACACCCGCAGCCAGATGGAGGATATCCTGGTCGGCAAACTGATTGCCACCTCGGCCAGACAAATTTTCATGTTCCTGGTGATTCTTTCGGTTGTCAGCGCGGCCATCGTCGCCTTCATCATCTACACCCTGACGCTCGGAAAGTTGCGCGAGATCGCCGTGCTCAAGCTGATCGGCACCAAGAACCGCACGATTGTCGGACTGATCATGCAGCAGGCCATCGCCCTGGGCATGATCGGTTTTGTGGTGGGAAAGATCTCCGCCACCGTCTTGATGGCACCGGTCTTCCCGAAATATGTGCTGTTGGAACCCCTCGACTCGGTGTTCGGGTTCGGCGCCGTGGTGGCGATCTGCATCCTGGCGAGCCTCATCGCCATCCATGCCGCGCTCAAGGTCGATCCGGCCGAGGCCATTGGTGGCTGACATGACTGGGAAAGGCATTCATATCGAAGGAATCAAGAAACGCTACGGTAGCGGCGACACCGCTGTGGATGCGCTGAAGGGCGTCGACATGCAGGTGTCTCCCGGCGAAGTGGTCGGCTTGATCGGACCCTCGGGTTCCGGCAAGAGCACCATGCTCAAATGCCTCGGCGCCGTGATCGAACCGACCGCAGGCCGCATGACCATCGGTGCTGAGCGGATCTATGACGACGGCTGGACAATCAAGGATCTGCGCACCCTGCGTCGCGACCGGATCGGATTCGTGTTCCAGGCGCCCTACCTGATCCCCTTTCTCGATGTCACCGACAATGTCGCGCTGCTGCCGATGCTGGCGGGACGTTCCAACGGGGAATCCCGGTCGCGGGCCAGAGACTTGCTGGACGCGCTGGATGTCGGGCACCGTGCCCACGCCATGCCGTCGCAGCTCTCGGGAGGGGAGCAGCAGCGGGTGTCCATCGCGCGCGCGCTCGTCAACCGCCCGCCGGTGATCCTTGCCGATGAACCCACCGCGCCGCTGGACAGCGCACGCGCGATGGCGGTGATCCGCATTCTCAACCAGATGGCCCATCAATACGAGACGGCCGTCATCGTCGTCACGCACGACGAGAAGATCATCCCGACCT
>CAZYRQ010000204.1:1263-4466 GCA_964649455.1 uncultured Lentisphaerales bacterium | reverse complement strand
CGCAAACACGGTCAACGCGCCACCGCCCCAGCGATCCGTCGCGTTCATGCCGGGCGAGCCGGGCATGAACGGCGCATACGCCGCGCCGTAGGCGATCTCGCACGGATTGTGGGTGTCGGAGTAGCCGCCCCAGCCGCCGTAGGTGCCGCCCTGGTAGCCGCCGGTTCCAGAGCCGAAATTGAACGCCTTCTGCGGCGAACCGCTGTAAAGCACGGCGCTGATGTAGGTGTAGGTCCATCCGGCCGCCTCGGCATCCAGCCGCCCGCCGGCCGCGATCATCATGGAACCGACCTTGAAGACGGTCGTCGCCCCCCAGATGCCTTCGGCGTAGGCTTTCACCACCGCATTGGTGGCGATGGAGAGTTCGCCGCCGACCGTGACCCTCCCGCCGCCGCGTTTCCAACTGGCGGGCGCGCTGTACGCAACCGTGTCATAGCCGGCGTAAAGCGTGGTCCGGCCGCCCGGCATCACCTGCATGCCGCCCCCCACCGCGAGGTCGAACTGCGAAGCCGAGTAGCGCGAGGCACCCATCGTGAGCGAGCCGAAAACGGTCAGATCCCCGTTCACCTTGAGCGCGGTTGGACGGAAATCCTCCTCGACGGCTTCGGCCAGCAGCTTCGTGAAGGTGGAGAATGTCGTGTCGGTTCGCTTGAACGTCAACATGGCGTCCGGACCGATGGTCAGCGAGCCGACTTCGATTTCCGCGCAGAGATCGGCCATGACAGCGCCGTTGGTGATCGTCACGGCTTCCGCGATGCCGGGAAGCCCCGCGGGAGACCAGTTGGCGGGATCGGTCCAGTTGACGCCGTCGCCTTCGCCTGTCCAATCGCGCGAGCCCGCCGCCGTCGGCTCGAAGAGCGCCTTGAGTGTGCGCCCGCGATCCGCGGCGAAGGAAATCTGCGCCGACCGGATCCAGTTCGTCGCGACATCGCCGTACCAGCCCTTGAAGACATATCCCGCGTCGGCGACGGCTGTGAAGGAAACCGTGGCCCCGTCCGGCTGCCAGTTGGTGTCGCCGCGCGGAAGCGCGTTCGTCGTGATCGAGCCGCCGACCGTCGCGAAGGTCGTGATCTCATGCTCCAGGGCCGCAAGATCCCATGTGAGCCAGCAGTCCTCGTTGATGGTGAACGTTCCGGACGTCTGCTCCGATTGAACCAGCGTCTGATTCGACGCGTTGGTGATCGTGTAGCCCACGCACACGCGCCGCGAACGGCAGTCGTCCGTGACGAATGCGTTGGCCGGCGCCGCGAGGGCGATCACCGTCCCCTCATCGAAGACGGACGTGCCGTAGGCTGGCTCGGGCGCGCCGTAGTTGTAGGGAATGCCCGAGACGACCATCGTCTTCTTGCCGGCGGTGTTGACGATGTAGACACCGGTGCCGGCCTCGCCCGCGGTGCGGTCGCCGCCCTTCGCGCCGCCCTCCGCCGAGAAACGCGAGGTGAGGTAGGCGGAGAGCGGGGAGACTTTCACCTCCGCCGCCGTGTGCGAACTGTTCGTGTAGAGCTCCATGATCTGCGTATCATCGAGCCCGACGCAGAGCGAGGCGCGTCCGCCGCCGCCGCCGGAATTCACGTCGCTATACCACGTGCCGCCCCTCACGGAGATCATGCAGTTGTCGCCGGGAACGAACGCGGAGCAGCATACCCAGATGCCGCCACCGGCGGCGGAGCCCTTGTTGCCGCTGCCGCGCCCGCCGTGGGCGTTGAGCCTGCCGTTCAGGACGAGTCTGCCGCAATCGAGGCGGATCGAGCCGCCGCCGCGTAGGCCGTTGCCGCCATTAGGTCCACCCGGGTGGATCGGCGCATTCTCCCATCCGTAGGGGACCTGCGTCGTGTAGTACGAGACGGCGCCGCCGGACACGGCCGTGGCGCTGCCGCCACGGCCGCCGTAGGAACCGCCCGCCGTGTTGTCGCCAAGGTCCGTGCCACCCGGGTTCATCGAGTAGGTCGAGCCTCCCGTCGAATAGCGCGAATACCCCGAATTGTAGCAGGTGATGGCGCTGCCCTCGCCCACCTCGACATCCTGGAGGTCGAGCCAGACCGCCGCGCCGGAGACGTAGTCGTTGACGAGATGGATCGCATTCTGGAAGTTGACCGCATCCGCCGTCCCCATCGTCGTCTTGCCGCCCACCCTGAGGTAGTTGCCGCCGCGGAACAGCTCGTCGGTGTTCGGATAGTCCACGTGGTAGCCGGGCCCGCTCCCGGACTTCGCCGGATAGAACCAGTCCGGATCCAGCGCGACGCCGGCCGCCACGGAGAGGTAGCCGTTCGAGACCGCGAGATCGCCGCCGATGCTGATGCGCGTGTTCGCGCGCTGGCCGGAGCCGCCGACGATGAGGACGCCCGCGTTGTTGCCAGAGCTCTTGTTGTAGCTGTCGAGGAGCACGTCGCCGAAGACATCGAACCCGACCGGCTCCGCGCGGGTCGTGTCGGTGGCACCGTAGATGGAGACGGTATAATTCCCGTAGCCGTCGGGGTTGTCGCGGTTAAGTCCGCGCGAATTGGGAACGTTGACGTAGACAATCGCGTTTGAGTTGACGAGATTGCCGACCGCGAAGTAGCTCGGCACGAAGATGCGGCGCCCGGCGGCGCCCTGGTTGCGGGTGCCAGCGGCGACCGTGTAGGTGGACAGCAAAATGGCCGTGTCGTTGGTGCCCGGAATGACGCCGCCCGTCCACGTGCCGGCGTCGTACCAGTTCACCGTCGAATTGCCGCCTGAGGAGACGATGCGGGAGCCCGCCTTCCTGCCGAAGAAGGCGTAGAGGGCGCCGCCCTTCGACGCAGTGAGCGTGAGCGGGTTGTCGAAGCGTTTCCCGAAGGGCACGTCGCCGTACCAGTACTGGAACTCCATCGTGTCGTCGGTCGTCGACGGCGTGAACGTGCAGGGGACGGTTTCCGAAAGGAAGCCGCCGGCGACGGACGGTGCCACGGTCGCGGCGGGATCGTTCATGACGGTCGTCGCGATCTGGTAGTCAACCGCAAAGTGCCACGTCACTTCCACGCCCTTCCCGGCGAAGATGAAGGTGAATTCGTTCGCCGCGCCGGCCGCGGTCCTGTTCGTGGCGGTGTAGGAGCCCGCGGCATACTCGACGAGCGTGTAGCCGGTGCACGTGTAGCGGACGCCGCCGACGACCTCGCTCGCCGGCGCGCTGAAGGCGAGTTCCTCGTCCACGGCATGTCCGAAGGTGGTGCCGAAGGTCGGCG
>CAZYRQ010000204.1:0-1163 GCA_964649455.1 uncultured Lentisphaerales bacterium | reverse complement strand
GTGCCCACCGCCGCATAGCAGGGGCTGGTTTCGCTCACGGTGAAGAGCAGCTTGTCGTTCGCGTTGTACCACCCCGGGAACACGGAAGCCTGGTTGGCGTCGCACTGGATCGGCGGGGCATCGAACCCGCCCGCGGGAACCTCGAAGATCCAGGGGTGGGTCTTCGTGCCGTTGGCGCGCAGGTACGGGCGCTTCCCGTTGATGAACCGCATCACCGGATGGGTTCCCCTAAAGTAGACGGTTCCGGCCTCGAGCGTCACGTTGGCCTGCGCGATGTCGATGTCGCCACGCATGTACAGGGTGCCGTCGTCGATGGTCGTTTTCGTCTTGATGCTCTTCAACTGCAGGTAGGCGCAGTTCATGTAGGCGCCGTCCGTGATTTCGAGCGACCCGTCGCTGACGTTGTAGAAACTTGCGGCGTAGAGATAGGCGGAGTTCTTCAGCAGAAGCGTCATGTAGCCGAGACTGATGTTGTTGGCCACGCTGAGCTTCGCGTTGTCGAGCGTGACCGTGCTCTTGAACCCGTTCACGTCCAGGGTGCTCGCGGTCAGCGTCACGTTCGTCCCGCGGTCGCCGCCTTGGAACGTGACGTCGAGGTTGCCGGAGGCGAGATTGAGCGTGCCGACGGTGAAGTTGTTCGTGACCATAACCGTGATGGCCTGGTTTGGCGGGAACTGGGCTGTCGAGGCGGCCGTGTAGGGATAGCCCTTCAAGGTGTCATATTCGGTTGCCCAGTGCTCGGGATCGTCCCAGTTCCCGGCCCAGACGCCCTCCTTCGCCTTCCAGGTGTAGGTGGTCGTGTCCCTGGTGGTGTTGTTGAAGACCGAGGACACCTGGTAGAAAACCGTCTCGCCGCCAACGAGGTCGCGGACGCGGAGTTGGAGGTAGTAGGTTTTCTCGCCCGTGTTCTCCGGCGCGGTGTAGGCCAGCTGCCACGGGCCGATGTGGGTCGGCGTGCAGGAGGCGGCGAGAGCCATGGTGTTGGTGGAACTGGCCTCGCCGGCCCAGAGTTCGAGTGTCGTGGCCGCACCCTGGTTGGCGATCGCCGTCATCCAGCCCGTGGCGGTGATCACGTGGCGCGCGACCGTGGTCGCCGCGTAGTCGAGGAGCGAGCCGTGCTCGACCGCCGCCGGGTCGGCGGCGCTGCCGGAACCGACGGTCAC
>CAZYRQ010000203.1:0-4545 GCA_964649455.1 uncultured Lentisphaerales bacterium | reverse complement strand
TCACGCTCGGGGCGGGCGAGCGCCTGGCGGTCGTGGGCGCCAACGGCGCCGGCAAATCGACGCTCGTCAAGCTGCTCTGCCGACTCTACGATCCGACCGCCGGACGCATCCTGGTCGACGGCATCGATCTGCGGAATCTCGATCCGGCCGCCTGGCGGCAGCGCGTGGGCGTGCTCTTCCAGGATTTTGGACGCTACCAGCTCACGGCCGCCGAGAATATCTGGATCGGCGATCCGCAGGGCGCGCCCGCCGACGCGCGGGTCGCCGCCGCGGCCGCCCGGGCCGGGCTCGACGAGATTGTCCGGCACTGGCCGCAGGGCCTCGACACTCCGCTGGGGCGCTGGCTGCGGCCGGGTGTCGAGCCGAGCATGGGGCAGTGGCAGCGGCTCGCCCTGGCCCGCGTCTTCCTGCGCGAGGCGCAGCTCCTGGTGCTCGACGAGCCGACCAGCGCGCTCGATGCCCGCACGCAGCAGGAGCTCATCCGCCTGCTGCAGCGCGAATCTGCGGAGCGCCCGGCGCTCGTCGTGAGCCACCGCCCCGAGATACTGGCCTGGGCGCGGCGCGTGATCGTGCTGCGCGAGGGCACGGTGGTGGAGGAGGGCGACGCCGGCACGCTGCTCCGGCAGCGGGGCGAGTTTGCCCGGCTCTATCCGGAGGCCGGCGGCCCGCCGGTGACGGTATGAGCGGCGGGCAGCAGACTTCCGTTTTCGCGGCTGACGCACCTTTGTCGCGCGCTTTGTCGACGCCGCAGCAAGTGCCCGTTTCCGTGGCGGACGTGTCGGACGCGTCGGTCGCGGCGGACACGGCGGACTTGCGGCAGGTGCTGCAGGCCGTGGTGGAAGGCCGTGCCGTCGGCGTGCCGCCGGCGGACTGGGCCCGGACGCTGGCGCTGGCCCGGTTGCACCAGCTCGATGCCTTTTTGTTCGATGCCGTGGCCGCCTGGCCCGCGGCGTGCCGTCCAGATGCGGCGATTCTGTCGGAATGGGCGCGGCTACAGCGGAGCCGGATCGTGGCGGCGATCCGGATGCGCGAGCAGCGCGCGGTCTTTCTGGCGGCGCTGAACGCGGCAGGCGTGTCCGCCATTCCGATCAAGGGCGCCTGGCTGGCGGAGGCCGTCTATCCCGACCTGATCCAGCGTCCGATGAGCGACATGGATCTGCTCATCCGTCCGGAACAACTCGACGCGGCCCAGGCCGTCATGACGGCGCTCGGCTATTCCGCCGTCATGGAGAACCAGCCCGGCGGATGGGGCAAGGAGCGGCTCTTCCGTCACCCGGAGTGGCGCTGCGGCGTCGAGATCCAGTGGACGCTCTGGCATCCGTCGCACAAGTTGACGCCCGGGCAGGATCTGGCGCGCCTTTGGGACTCGGCCGAAGCGGGGCGCCTCTCGGGTGTCGACGTTCCGCTCCTGCCGCCTGCGGCGCACCTCGTCTACCTGGCCTACCACCTCCAGGCGCACCAGTGGCGCTTTCCCGCCCGCGCCCATCTGGATCTCGTGCTGCTGGGGCGGCGCTTCGCGACGGCGCTCTCCGCGGAAACACTCGAGGCCGAGGCCCGCGCCTGGGGACTCGGATTCCGGGCGCCCTTCGTCTGGCGGGTCGCCCATGATCTCTGCGGCGTGGAGCCGCCCGCGGCGCTGGCGGCGTGGACACGCCCGCTGGGGGCCTGCGCAGCGGAACGCCGCGCCGCCCTGGCGGTGGCGTTGCCCGGAGCCGTACCGGGAGTGGCTATGTCCCGCCTGCTGAGCGAGTTCCGCCAGGCCTCCTGGCGGCGTCGCGCGGCGGTGGGTCTCCGCGCGGTTCTGGCGCCGCCGGCCAAGATTCGCCAAGCCTATCCCGCCGCGACGCGGTGGTGCGGGCTCGCGGGCGGCTATGCCGCGCGGGCGGTCGATCTCGTGCAGCGAAGGTGGCGCGATGCGGTTCCCGACGACCACCGTCGCGCGACGGTGGATCAGGCGGCGGAGGACATGACTGCACGTCTGCGGCTTGAGTGCTGGCTCCAGGCGCAGGAGCAACGGTAGTCCGGCGTCCGGACGCCGCAGGCGATCAGTCCTTGCGGTTCTTCGGGCGGGTGGCTTTGCCCGTCCGCCCCGCAGTGCTGATGGCCTCGCAGAGGGCGATAGCCTCGCGGCCGGCCAACCAGGCCCGGCGCTCGCCTTTGGCGAGGCGCCGGACGAAGGCGGCATGCGAGTCGGGAATCGGCTTGAGGTCGGCGGCGTTGACCTGGAGCGGCTGGCGCCGGGCATCCTTGAAGACCACCGCGAACCCGTCCTTGTTCGTCGAGAGCTTGCCCTTCTCGCCGTAGAGCTCCAGCGCGCCGTCGCCCTTCGGGAAGGTCCAGCTGAGCTGCAGCACACCCGTGGCACCGTTCTGGAAATCGAAGAGCGCGGTCACGTTGTCCACGACCTCGTGCGACCAGTTGCGGGTGAACGCCTGGATCTGGCGGACGGGGCCGAAGGCGCCCTGGAGGAAGTCGGCCATGTGCACGGCGATGTCGCCGACCAGGCTGCCCTCGTAGCGCTTCTGCACGAACCAGGTCGCCCCCGGCGACCAGCCGACATCCGGACTGTTGGACGAGGCGCGCAGGCAGCGCGCATGCAACGGCTTGCCGATGACACCCCGGGCGACGCACTTCTGGATCTCGACGTAAAGCGGGCTGAAACGGAGTGACTGGTTGACCTGCAGAACCAACCCGAGCCGGTCGGCCAGGTCGATCATCTTATCGGCCTCGGCGACGGTGCCGGCCATCGGCTTCTCGACGAGCACATGCTTGCCGGCCTTCAGCGCCTCGATGGTCTGGGGGCAGTGGAAGCTGTTCGGCGTGGCGATGATCACGGCATCGATGTCGGAGGCCAGCAGTTCCGCGTAGCTCCGGCAGAGGCGGGCGCCGGGCAGGTTGGCCTCGCGCGCGAAGGCGGCGGCCTTGCCCTTCTTGATGTCGTAGAGGGCGACGATCTCGCCCTTCTGCCTGCCCAGATGGGCGACTTCGGGCGCATGGTTGCACGCGGCGATCTTGCCGCAACCGACCAGACCAAACCGGATTGCCTTCATCGATTCTTCCTTTGCGTTGTATGCGATGGATGGAGGGTAGGCGCTCGGCGCCGGAAAGTCAAGCTGCAGAACAGGATTGACGGTCGTGGCGGGCGGGCGCATAATGCCTTCTGTCTGCAATAAACGGCTTGTGATGGCCGCCGGATTTGAAAGGTAACCTCATGAAATCACGTTTTGAGCGCACGATGCTGGCGGGTCTGGTTGCGGTGTTCCTGGCGTCCGGAGGCAAGTCGGCCACGCGGATCGGCAGCGTCTACGTCGAGAATGTCGACGAACTTCAGCGCCAGTGCTCGCGGGCCGCCGCGCTCTATGAAGCCCCGGCGCTCGACGCGCTGCCGAAGCTGCTTTCCGCGCGGATCCCCGGCGGTGCCGGACTCGACAACAGCCAACCGGTCGCCATGCACCTCGTGGACACCGGCGCCGGCGCGCCCGGCATCGTCCTGGAACTCGCGGCGGCCACCACGCCCGAAGCCTATCTGCAGGGCCTGGTGGGCGACGGCGTGCCGCTGCCGGCGACGGACGGTGGCCTCTACCAGCTCGCGGACGGCACGTCCGCGCAGATCGCCGGCAAGCGGCTCTTCCTGACACCCGGGATGGCGACCGGCGGCGGCGTCCTGGTCAAGAGTCTGGTCGACGCCCGGCCTGAGATGCCCGTGCTTCCCGGCGCCATCCGCATCACGCTGTTGCCAGCGGCTCTGATCCCGATGCTCGACGAGGCCGGCCGCTCGCTCGACAACCTGCCCGCGAACCTGCCCGATGCCGAGGCGCACCGCGCGGCGATGCGGGACATGCTCGACTTCTACAAGCGGATCCTCGGCCAACTCGACGCCCTGCATCTGGGGGTGGCTGTCCAGAACGAGGGGCTCTTCATTCGTTCCCGGCTCGTGCCGCGGATCGGCACCGAGATGGCCGCGCTGATCGCGTCGATGCAGCCCGTCCAGGACGCGCAGCTTGCCTTCCTCGACAAGGCCTCGCTGCTCTCCTACGCCTCCGGCCGTGCCGTGATGCCGGATACGCTGAAGCAGGGGTTCATCAAGCTCTACACCAGGATGCTGGCCCTCTCGCCCGTGGCCAAGGGGATGCCGGCGGGCGAGAGCGCCGCCCTGATGACGCAGTCGATGCGGACGATGGGCCTACCGACGGCCCTTGCCGTCGGACTGACGCCCGACGACCGCGCGCTGCGGGTGCAGGGCATGATGCAGATGACCAATGCCGCCGCCTATCTGGACGAGTATTTCGCCCTGCTGCGCAAGCCCGAATTCCGGCAGCTTTCCGGCATGACGTTCACGGAACCGGTGGCCCGCATGCATCAAGGCACCCGGATCCTGACGTGCCGCGGGATGCTGGACGAGAAGGCCCTCGAGACGATGCTGCAGGGCGCGGCGCCCGGTGCGGCGCCCGGACAACTGGATGCCTCCCTGCGGACAGCCATGGGGCTTCTCCGCCCCGTCATGCAGCTCTTCAGCAACGATCTGGCCTATGCCGCCACCCCCGC
>CAZYRQ010000202.1:2707-4552 GCA_964649455.1 uncultured Lentisphaerales bacterium | reverse complement strand
CACAAGTTTCCTTTTGCGTCGGAAGCGGACGCCACGGATTCCATCGCCGACGCGCTGGAGGCGGCTTGCGACGGAGCGACGATTCTGATCGGCGACGGCACATACGACGTGACCAGTACGATTGTGGTCGAAAAGGGCGTCACTCTGATTGCCACCAACGGCCATGAAAAGACCACGCTAAAGGCCAACCTCGACAAGACCAGCATCACCCCGCTTGTGGTGAACCACGCCGGCGCGGTCGTAAAGGGTTTCTCCGTGACGGGCGGGCGTCCCACCTATACTGCAGCCATCGGCGGCGGCGTGCTCATAGGCGCGCAGGGAGGGCGCATAGAGGGCATGAGAATCCACGGCAACAAGAACGCCGGCTATGACCCGCGAGGTGCTGGTCTCGGGATGAATTCGTCCGCCGCCTTCGCCACTCACTGCATCATCAGTAATAACACCATCGACAGCATCTTCTATTCGTACGGTGGCGGCGTGGCCATCTTCGGCGGAACGCTGCAGAACTCGCTGATCGTTAATAACGTCAACACGAAGAGCTCCCCGAAGTCCGTCGGAGGCGGCGTGTATGCCAGCGGCAGCGCTTGCAGGCTCGTCAACTGTACCGTGGCGGCGAACTTGTCGGCCAACGAGGGTGGCGGGATCTACAGGGTCGGCACCCTGGCAGCCGGGCCGCAGATCATCAACTGCATCACATTCGGCAACACATCGACAAGCTCATCGTTTCGCGGAGCTCCCGACTGGTACTGCGAAAACAACGACGCCACCAATGCTTATATCAACTGTGCGGTCGGCACGGCGACCCCGCCGAACGCAACCTGCCTTGCCGTGGATCCGCTTTTCACGGACGCCGCGAACGGCGACTACACACTAATGACCGGCTCCGCGCTCCGCGACAAGGGCGCGGAGGTCGAGGGGCAGGACGGAACGGATCTTGCCGGCGGACAGCGCAAGTCGGGCGATGCCGTGGATATCGGCTGCTACGAAATAGACCAGAGCCAGATAAGCATCGGATTCTCCGCTCAGCCAGCAGCGATATTTGTCGGGGAGAGCACGGCGCTGGTTCCGGTTATTTTCGGGGTTTCCGCCGAGGCCACGCACGGCTGGATACTACGCGACCAGGCCGGAAACGAGATGGCGCTTTCGGAGGATGTCGAAGACGGCATGGTTTTCAATGTGCCCGCGCTCTACGACATCACTCTCATTGTAACGAACGTGACTGGGGAGGGAACGCAGGTGCTGACAAACACGCTGCAGAAATGCCTGCTGGTCGCACCGCTGACAAACTACGTGGACAATGTGTCCGTATCGCCTGTTGCGCCGTATGCCACTCCCGCCACAGCCGCCACGAACATCGAGGATGCCGTTGCATGGACGCTGGCCGGTTCGACGGTGCTCATGTCCGACGGCGACTATCCTACTGCGGCGAAGATCATTTTAGATAAGGAACTGAGGATCACTTCGCGTAACGGAGCGTCCCGAACGCGCGTGTACGGACAACCCTCCAAGACACACGCGGTCTTCCTGCTTAACGATCCTCAGGCCTTCATCAGCGGGATAACGATATCCGACGGTCTGATGGAGGCCCCAGGCCAGATCGGCGGCGGCGTATGCATCGGCGGCAAGGGCGGTGTAGTGGAAGATTGCGTGATAACGAATAACATCACCACCGGGTACGAATATTTTGGGGGCGGTGTGGGCATCAGCAGCAGCGCCGGAAGGATGAGCCGCTGCGTCATCGCCTACAACCAGAACACCGGATTCTACTCGCCGGGGTCTGGCGCGGCCATCAGCGCCGGCATCCTGGAAAACTGCCTGGTCTACAGCAACCGTTCGACGCACACC
>CAZYRQ010000202.1:0-2697 GCA_964649455.1 uncultured Lentisphaerales bacterium | reverse complement strand
TGCGGCGGCGTCCGTCTTTCCGGATCCGGTGTCGTCCGCAATTGCACGATTTACGGCAACTATTGCGGCACGCTGGCCGGTGGCATCAGGCAGTACGGCAGCGCCATGGTCATCAACACGGCCATATTCGACAATCTGGCGCCGAACGACACGAGCTCGGCCGGAGCCCCCGACTGGCGCGCGGATAATGCCAACTGCTTCTCCAACTGCGCGGTGAAGATCGAGGCGGGTTACAACTGCGTGGTCACGAACAATCCGATGTTCAAGAACGCGGGCGCCTTGGACTTCGCACTGCAAAAAACCTCGCCGCTCCGCGACCGGGGGCTGAACATGCCCTGGATGGAGAACGCCACGGATCTGGCGGGCAAGCTGCGCATTGACCACAAGCAGGTCGACATCGGCTGCTACGAGGTGGAATGGATTCCCGCGGGAACCATATTCCTTTTCCGATAGCGTCACTCGCCGATGATCTTGACCAGCACGCGCTTGCGCCGGCGGCCGTCGAACTCGCCGTAGAATATCTGTTCCCACGGCCCGAAATCGAGTTTGCCGGCCGTTATGGCCACGACGACCTCGCGACCCATGATCTGGCGTTTGAGATGGGCGTCGGCGTTGTCTTCGGCGCCGTTATGGGCGTATTGGGAGTGCGGCTTCTCGGGGGCCAGCTTCTCCAGCCACCTCTCGAAGTCGGCGTGCAGACCCGACTCGTCATCGTTCACGAAGCACGAGGCGGTAATGTGCATCGCATTGACGAGGCACATTCCCTCGCGGATTCCGCTCTCCCGCAGGCAATCCTCCACCTGCGGGGTGATGTTGACGAACCCTCGCCGGGCGGGTACATCGAACCACAGTTCTTTGCGGTAGCTCTTCATCTCCATCTCCGATTTCCGGTACAGCCACTAAGCATGATCACGGCAGCGCGGGGTCGCGCTGGATGTGCTGGCCCCGTTTGAGAGGATAGCCGCAGAGGAAGGCGTAGCCGTCGATGGCGCGTCCGCCGGCGCGCTG
This sequence comes from uncultured Lentisphaerales bacterium, assembly GCA_964649455.1. Classification (GTDB taxonomy): domain Bacteria; phylum Verrucomicrobiota; class Kiritimatiellia; order RFP12; family JAAYLN01; genus JAAYLN01. The sequence continues at coordinate 1,689 of CAZYRQ010000202.1, read as the reverse complement.
CACCTGCCGCAGGCGCAGCCAACCCGACCCGGTGGCGATCGCCGGGCCGAGGTCGTTGAGGTCGGCGACGGTGCCGGGGGCGAAGGCCGGCGCGTCGGGCGGGGTTGGCTCGGCGTCGGACAGCAGCACCTTGAGACGTTCCGGTTCGGTCTGTCCATTGCGCCCGGCTGGCAGAAAGGTGTAGCACGAGGGCCAGGGATTGAAGGCCCGGATGCGCAGGGCGAGGTGTTCGGCCGGTTCGCTCCAGTCGATGAGCCCCTCCTCCTTGCGCAGCTTGGGGGCGAAGGTGGCTTGTGACGCCTCCTGCTGGCGGGGCACGATGGCGCCGGACGCCAGCAACGGCAGCGCCCGCAGGATCAGCGCGGAGCCCAGGGCCGTCAAGCGCTCGTGCAGCGAGCCGGCCGTGTCGTCGAAGAAGATCGGTTCCGTCTGCTGCAGGAGGATGTCGCCGCTGTCCATGCCCTTGTCCATCCGCATGATGGTGACCCCGGTCTCGTCCAGGCCGGCGGCGATCGCGCGGTGGACGGGCGCCGCGCCGCGGAGCAGCGGCAGCAGCGAGAGGTGGACATTGATGCAGCCGAGCGGCGGGAGGGCCAGGATGCGCGAGCCCAGGAACTGGCCGTAGGCGACGACCACGATGACCTCCGGCGCCCAGGTGATCAGTTGCTCGTGCACCTCGGGGGTGTTGAGCTTCTCGGGCGTGAGCACCGGCAAAGCGTGCAGCAGGGCCTCGCGCTTGCAGATGCAGGGCGTCAGCCGTCGCTGCCGGCCGCTGGGACGGTCGGGCTGCGTCACAACCCCGGCGACCTGCAGATCCGGCGCGCCGGTCAGCGCGCGCAGCACGGCGGCCGAGACATCGGCGGATCCCATGAAGACGAGGCGCAAGGCTAGACCCCCTCCGTCTTCCCCGTGAGCAGGGCGCGGAGGCGGTTGCCGGACTCCTGTTCCACGCGGGTGAAGAGGCTCTCGCCCTGGACGTCGATGGCGACGCGTCCGATGAGGCCGTCGATGTCGAGTTCCCACATCGCCTCGGTGGCGCCGAATTCGCGCTCGAACCAGACGCGTCCGACGCGGCGGACGCACTGGGCGATCCAGGCGGCGGCGCCGCCGACAGTCTGGATGTAGACGCAGCTGTGCTCCCGGCAGGCGGCCTGCGTGTCGCGTCCCATGCCGCCTTTGCCGATGATGGCGCGGAGGCCATGGCGGGCGATAATGGCAGCCATGTAGGGTTCCTCGCGGATCGAGGTGGTCGGCCCGGCCGCCACCACGCGCCAGCCGCCGCCGGCTTCTGGAACGACCACCGGGCCGCAGTGGAAGAGGGCTCCGCCGCTCAGGTTCACCGGCGGCGATCCGCCATCGAAGAGGTAGCGGTGCAGGCGGTCGCGGCCGGTGTAGATCGTGCCGCTGAGGCGCACGGAGGCGCCCAGAGGCAGGGCACCGACGGTGTCCGCGTCGCAGGGCAGGGTCAGCAGGACGGTCGGCGGAGGGGCTGGCGCGTTCATCCGAGCCATCCTTTCACGGTGCCGTCACGTGCCGTCACGCAGCCTCGGCGGCGGCAGGCCCAGCAGGCGTAGGCGAGGGTGACGAAGTAGGAGGCGGGGAGCCGGCTGCGCGCGGCGAGCTTGACGCCGAGAAGGGTGGTGGCGCCGCCGAGGCCCATGGGCCCGATGCCGAGCGTGTTGGCCTCCC
>CAZYRQ010000201.1:0-4558 GCA_964649455.1 uncultured Lentisphaerales bacterium | reverse complement strand
TCCTACAACCGCTGCGGCCGGAGCGGCCTGCTCCTGCCGCGGCTCTCGCTGGGCCTCTGGCACAACTTCGGCGGCGTCGACCTCCTCGAAAACAGCCGCGCGATGCTGCGGCGCGCCTTCGACCTGGGCATCACGCATTTCGACCTGGCCAACAACTACGGCCCGCCCCCCGGCTCCGCCGAGGAGACCTTCGGCGCGGTCATGCGCAAGGACCTGGCCCCGTACCGCGACGAGCTGGTCATCTCCACCAAGGCCGGCTACCTCATGTGGCCCGGTCCCTACGGCGACTGGGGCAGCCGCAAGTACCTGCTGGCCAGCCTCGACCAGAGCCTCAAGCGCATGGGGCTCGACTACGTGGACATCTTCTACTCGCACCGACCCGACCCGAAGACGCCGCTGGAGGAGACCATGGGCGCGCTGGCCACCGCCGTGCGCCAGGGCAAGGCCCTCTACGCGGGCATCTCCTCCTATCCCCCCGAGCAGACGCGCGAGGCCGCGCGGATCCTGCGCGACCTCGGCACCCCCTGCCTGATCCATCAGCCGAGCTATTCGATGTTCAACCGCAGCCCCGAGACCAGCGGACTGCTCGACGTGCTGGAGGTGGAGGGCATCGGCATGATCGCCTTCTGTCCGCTGGCGCAGGGCCTACTGACCAACCGCTACCTGAATGACATTCCGGTCGATTCGCGGGCGGGCCGGCCGGGCACCTTTTTGAAGCGCGAGTCGCTGACGCCTGAGAAGCTCGCCAAAGTCCGGGCGTTGAACGCCGTGGCCCAGGCCCGCGGCCAGAGCCTGGCCCAAATGGCGCTGACGTGGGTGCTGCGCGATGCGCGTGTGACCTCGGCGCTGATCGGGGCCAGCCGTGTCGAACAGATCGAGGAGAACGTCGCCGGCCTCGCCGCGGCACCGCTGGAGGCCGAGGAACTCCGCCGGATCGAAGCGATCCTCAAGGATTGACGGCGGCGAAGAGGGGCGCGAGGGCGCCCGTCCGGGCTCGGTGCGCGCGGACGCGCTCCAGGTCGCCTGCCTGCAGGGCGAGCAGACAGACGATGGCGTGATCGGCCGACGTCTGCGGCTCGGGGAGCCAGCGCAGTTTCTCGGCCGCGTCGAGCTTGTCGATCGGGAAAGTCACAGGACGGCTCGTACCGTCGTCGGCCAGGAACTCCGCCTGCAGGTTGCCATCGACGATCTCGCGGGGCAGAATCTTGCGGTCGCGCCCCTGGAAACGGATGACGATCTCCTGTCCGCGCTGCGCCCGCAGGCCCGCCTCGACGGCGGCCCGTGGCGGGGGCAGGCGCTTCAGCTCGTCGCGGATGGCCCCGATCCCGGGAACGGCGGGAGACGCCGTCATCAGCGACTCCAGCTTGGCCACCGTGCCCGCCACATCGCCGGTGGCAAGCCGGGCCGCGGCCTCGGCCAACCCGGGCGAGGCGGGTGCCGGCGACGCTTCGCGGACAGGCGCCGTGGCGGCGTTCGTGTTGACGCTGGGCGCCGCGGGCGGCGGCGGAACAGGCATCACGTCCCCGTCCGCCAGCGTCTGCGTCGCGGGCGGCAACTCGGGCGGCACCACCGGTGCAGCGGACGGCTGACCTTCTGAGGAGGCGACCGCACGGGAGCGCAGGTAGTCAAGGCTGGGCAGTCCGATGTCGACGACCAGGGCGGGAGGCAGCGCCAGCGGGTTGCCGAGGCGCTCGTTGGCCAACCACAGGAACCACAGCATCAGGAGCAGCCAGAGCACGGAGGAGAGGCCCCCACGGGGGTTTGCGCGCTTGTCCGGAACTGCGGAAGTGGACAGGGGCTTGCTCCGGTCGACCTTCATGCGCGCCGACGCCGCAGACCCGGCATAAGGAGCGATGGTGCTGACGGCGTCCGGAAGCCGTCCGGCGAGAGGCCGGTTGGCCAGCAGCAGCCGTAGATCCCGGATCACCTCGGCCCACTGGGCATAGCGATCCCGCGGCTGCTTCATCATCAGGCGCATGACGAACTGGCAGACCGGCATGGGGAGCTGGCCGACGACATTGCGCGGGTGGGGAATCTGCCCGCCGACCTGCTGCTTCAGGATCTCGTAGCTTTCGAGCCCCTCGAACGGCGACTTGGCGGTCAGCAGAAAGTAGAGGATCGTGCCGAGGGCGTACATGTCCGCGCGGAAATCGATCATGGGACTGGCCGCGACCTGTTCGGGCGCGATGTAGTGCGGCGTGCCGACGACATGGCCATGATCCGCCGTCAGCGGGTTCGCGCCGGACTTCACCTGGATCGCCAGGCCATACTCCGAGATTTTGATGATGCCCTGGCTGTTGACGCGGAGATTCTGCGGCTTGAGGTTGCGGAAGACCACCTGAGCCTGCGTCCAGGCATAATCCAACGCCTCGGCGAGCTGCATCGTCAGCCGCAGGGCCTGCGCGGGGTTCAGGCGTCCGGCGCCGGCCACCGTTTCCGCCAGGCTGGCACCCTCGACATGCTCCATGACGACATGCGTGGCGCCGCCCTCGGTGATGACGTCGTAGATCTGCGCCAGGCCGGGATGCGTCAGCCGCGAGAGTGTCCGCGACAGGGCGAGAAAGTGTTCCGCCTGGTCCGGCGGGGTCTCCGCGTTCAGCACCCGGACATCCACTTCGCGCTGCAGCGACGCCTGCGTGGCCTTCCAGGTCGCGAACGTCTCGTTCTGTCCGAGGATCGCGGTGAACTGCAGGCCGGGTATGGTGGGGGTGGGCATGGTGCGCCGGAGGGTCAGGCACCGAACTTGCAGATGGTGCAGTGGCGGCAGTCGAGTGCGAGCGGCGCCGGCAGCGCCCGGCCCGAACGCCGCGCCGCGCGTGCCTGCATGTGGTTCATCAGCGCCAGCATGCAGCCGAGCGTGACGAAGCCGCCGGCCGGCAGGATGAAGAGGATCATGCCGGCATCGACGGGCAACCGGAAGTGCCAATCGCCCCAGACGGTCAGCGCGCTGGTGCCGAGGATCTCGCGGATGGAGGCCAGCAGCGCGAGCGATAGGGTGAATCCAAGCCCCATGCCCAGGCCGTCGGCCGCGCTGTTGATCACCGGGCTTTTGCTGGCGAACGCTTCGGCGCGCGCGAGGACGATGCAATTGACGACGATCAGCGGGATGAAGATGCCTAGCTTCTCCGTCAACGCGGGGGTGTAGGCCTGCATCAGCATCTCGATGGCGGCGACGAAGGCGGCGATGATCACGACATAGCAGGGGATGCGGATCGCGCCGGGAATGACGCGCCGGACCGCCGAGATCACGACGTTGGAGCCGGTGAGGACGAACGTCGTGGCGAGGCCCATGCCCAGCGCGTTCTCCAGCGAGGTGGTGGTGGCCAGCGTCGGGCACATGCCCAGCACCAACCGGAAGGTCGGGTTCTCGCGGACGATGCCGCGCGTCAGATCGCTGAACAAGCTCATGGTGTCTCCGTTGCTCCGCCGGACAGGGTTTGCCGGATCATCGCGAAGTGTGCCGCGGCATCGCGGATGGCTTCCAGCGCCGCGCGTGACGAGATGGTCGCCGCCGTGATGGCGTCGATCTCGCCGCCGTCGCGCCTAACCTGCCAGCGGGCCGTGGCGGGGCGACCGCGAATCCGCACCTTGAAATCCTCGGATTTGATCTTCGAGCCCAGTCCGGGGGTCTCCTGGGCATCGAGGACGTCGAAATTGTTGAGCGTGCCGTCGGCCGTGAAACCGACCATCAGGGTGATCGCGCCGCCGTAGCCATTGGACGAACGCCCCTTGACTGCGGCCCCCAGCAACCGTCCGTCCGGTGCGAGCGACACATAGTTGGAAACGGCGCCGAAGCCGCGCAGCTCGGGAGCCGGCAGGTCGGCGGGGAGCACGTTGCGCGCGGCTTCGATCTCGCCGGCGAGCGCCGCCGCGGCGATGCGGTCGCGGGTCAGAACGTTGACCCCGGCCAGCAGCGCGGTCCAGAACAGGCAGGTCAGGGTCAATATGACGATCAGGCGGATGTAGGTTTTCATGTTGCTCAGGCGGCCTTGCGCGCCGGCCGCGGCTGGCCGAAGGCCCGGTTGCGCGTGGCGCGGTTGATCAGCGGGGTAAAGGCGTTCATGATCAAAATAGCGAAACTCACGCCCTCGGGATAGGCGCCCGACTTGACGGTGCGGAATACGAGCGTCAGGATGCCGCAGCCGATGCCGAAGATGATCTTGCCGCGCGGCGTCGTCGGCGACGACACCATGTCGGTGGCCATGAAGCAGGCACCGAGCAACAGCCCGCCGGTCAGCAGATGGAACACGGGCGGCATCGAGGCGGCCGGGGCGGCGGCGTGCAGGACCGCGGCGTAGACGGCGGCCGTGCCGAGGTAGGCGACGGGGATGTGCCAGGTGATGATCCGGCGGCGCAGCAGATAGACGGCGCCGAGCAGGATCGCCACGGCCGAGGTCTCGCCGATGCAGCCGTTCATGTTGCCCAGCAGGAAGTCGCGCGCCATGCCACCGGTGAACGCAAAAGGAAGCGCCTGCCCCGCCTTGAGGGCCTCCTTGACCATCCCCAGCGGCGTCGCGGTGCTGGTGGCGTCGATGAGCGACGCGCTCCAGGTGGTCAT
>CAZYRQ010000200.1:0-4564 GCA_964649455.1 uncultured Lentisphaerales bacterium | reverse complement strand
TCTGGATGGAGAGGAACGGAGCCGCCTCCGTGCCGGGATTGCTGTCGTTGCCCGCCGCAGAAACCCACAAGTCGGCTTGCGCACGAAACACAAGCCCGGCGAGCATCACGGTCGAGGCCAGAATAATTGTTTTCACAAGCATGCTCTCCCTGATCCATACCGAGGCTCTTGCAAAACCCCCCGGTCGCTGCGCCGACTGGCCTGTCTGCCGGTATGAAAGCACAGACCGGCTTGCGACCGGGGCGTTTTGTAAATGGAAGACCCCGCGGCCCACTATGGGCCCATCGGACGCCCCAGCCTACACCCCGTTGTTTTCCGCACGGCCTATCTGCCGTGCCCGGCACAGGCAGTCAGCATACCGCGCCAAAAACCAAAAAACATCTTCCCACATTGCTGAGCGTTTGTCTACCCCCGCCCCCCCGAAAATACATCTAAAATTCAGCAATTTTCAATGTGGCGTCCCCCTCCGGTCGGGACGGAGCCCGACCCTCCAGTTCCTTAGCACAACGAGGTTCTTGCAAAACCCCTTGCTTGCAGGCGTGGCACGGGCATCTTGCCCGTGTTCCATGGGAATGTCCGAACCACCGCGATGCCCCCGCCTCACCGGTGATGCGTGCGCTCGCGGGCGCGGCGCTTGGCGCGGGCGAGCGGACTCTCCGGCGGCGGCGCGGGCGCCGGGGACGATGGCGCGGCCGGATCTTCCCCGGACGACGTTACGGCGACCTCGCGTCCACGCGCCGGCAGGGGGGATGCGGCGGGGGCTGCGGGCGCAGCGTCGCGCGCGCGCGGGTGCCGGCGCGCATCGAACCATCCCGTGCGTCGCTCGAAGATCTCCAGCAGGAAGAGCAGGGCCGCCGCCAGATAGGCATAGGGCGCCAACGGCACGGGGCGTCGTCCGCGAGGTAGCCGTCGCCAGATTTCCGCGACATCCGCGAGGGCGGCGCCCCCGGTCGCTTCGGCCAGCTCCGCCAGCAGAGCCGCCCCATTCTGGCGCGTGTCGGGCGCGAACTCGGGCGAGTAGGGCAGGCAGACCGGCGGCAGGCCCGTGGTGCGTCCGTCGGGATAGACCACGGTGGCCAGCAGGGTTTCATCGCCCTTGATCGGCAGGTCGGCAGCCAGCGTGTCGGCACTGCGCCAGGGCAGTGGCACGCGGGCGGCACGCGGCGGCTCGCCCGCGTGGTGGCGCAAAAGTTCCACGGCCACGCCGTCGAGGCCGCGCAAGGCCGGGCGTTCCGGATCGACGTGTACCGCGACGCGCACGCCGCCGGGAACCGGGTGCTGCAGCGCCAGCAGCCCCTCGGTGCTGTCGCGGAGCGGACCCGCGCAGTAGCGCGCCAGCGCGCCGTAGAATTCGCCCGCGCCGGACCACCGGGCAAAGGGCCCGGCCGCTGCGCCGTCGGCCTCGCCGGTGAAGACGGCGGCGCGTCCCGTGCCGTGGCGGTTCAGCGCCGCCAGCGGCGCCGCGTGCTCGTCCGTCGAGAGCGCCACCGCCGTCGCCTCCGGCTTCAGATAGCAGAGGTTGTAACCGCCGATGGCCGGCGCCTCGGTCGGCAGGGCGTCGGAAAGTTCGGCCAGGGCGACCGTGAACCGCGGCGCCACGGCGTTGGTGATCCAGGTGCTGCGCGCGACCATGAACGTGTCCTGGGCGAAGAGCCGCGGCACCTCGTGGGCGTTGTCGGTGAAGAAGCAGCGTCCACCGCCGAGGGTGGCGATCTCCTCGAGCAGCGCCGCGTCGCCATCGGTGCGCGTGCCGAGGCCGACCACGCTCACGGTGATGCCCGCGGCACTCGTGGCGGCCAGCAGCGACCGGTAGGCGCCCGGCTCCTCGGAGTCGGAGGCGTCGGCGAAGAGGAGGATGTGCCGGACGCCTGCCGACGTGCCCGCGAGTTGCGCGGCCGCGGCCTTGAGCGCCTCGTAAACGAAGATGCCGCCGCCCATCGACTGGATGCCGAGGATGCGTTGCTCCTGCCCGCGCATCTCGGCGACCGGCATCCGCGGCAGTACGACATGCGCCTGGCTGTCGACCGCAATGACGCCCATTTCGTCCTGGTCGCCGAGAAGATGCAGGATTTCGGCCGTGCCGAGATTGGCCAGATCCATCTTGGCGCGTCCGCCCGGCACCGTCATCGCCATGCTGCCCGAACGATCCAGCGCAACCACGATCGACATCGCGAACTTGCGGTGCTCGCGGCGCAGTTCCATCGAAACGGGCAGCAATGGCTCGAGGGCCGACCGGTAGTAGCCGCCGACACCGAAGGCATTGCGCCCGCCGGTCATCAGCAGGCCCGCCCCGGCATGCCGCACCCACGCCGCGACCGTCTGAAGGGCCGCCGGTCCGATCTGATCGGCGCGCGTGTTCTCGATGACCAGCCCCGCGTAGCCGGCCAGCGACTCGAGGCGCCCGTCGAGTTCGTGCGGCGCGCAGACGCGCACCGCTCGGCCGCCGGAGGCGAGGAGACCCGGCAGACGGGACGCCGCCGAGGCGGGCACGCACAGCAGCGGCTTGTCACCGGCGGTGCTGACGAGAAAGCGGGCGCGGTTGTTCTCGGCGACCGGATCGTCGCCGCCGTCGCCGGACACGGTGAGGAGATAGCCCTGCACGGCGCCCGGAAGGTCGGCGGGACGGTCGCGGAAGACGAGCGGGGAGATACCGCGCGGCACGGGCCGGCTGCCCTGCGCCACGATCACCGCGCCGCGGCGCAGGGCATAGGTGATCGTCTGGTCGGTCGGCGAGTCGATCCAGGCCGTCGCCAGCAGGGCCTCTCCCGGGCGCCGTTCCTGCGGGGCCTCGATGCGCTCGATGGCCAGGTCGCCCGCCGTGCCGCGCGCCAGCAGGCGGTAGTCGATCGCGATGCCGCGCGCCGCCGCCGCGCCCGCCGCCCCGCGCGGGTCGGCCCCCGTGAAGCGACCGTCGGTCAAGAGCAGGATTCGTCCGTCGCGCGGCGCCGGAATCAGCGCCAGCGCCGCCTGCAGTGCCTCCGCGAGGTTCGAGGCGTCGGGCTCGTGCACGGCAGCGAACCCGCCAAAGGCGGCAGTCTGCGGCGGATGCTCGATGGCCGCGCGCGCGGCGAAGGAGACGACGCCGACGCGGTCGTCGGCGCGCCGGTGCGCCTGCACGGCGCGGATCAGGCTCTCCTGGCGGGCGGCCGACCCGGCGGGCAGTGAGGCGCTGCGGTCGGCGACAACCACGAGGGTACCGCCACCGCGACGCCGCATGAGGTGCGGTTCGGCCAGCGCGAAGATCGCGAGTCCATAGACCAGCGCGCGCAGCGGTGTGAGATGGCGTCCGGGCAGCCGCCAGAGCCAGAGCGCGCCCAGGGCGGGCAGGAGCAGGAGCAGCAGGGCCGGCTGTTGCAGCGCGATCATGCCGCGCGGCTCCTTGCGCCGGCTGCGGCGGCGCTGCGGCGCGGAACCGCGCCCAGGATACCGTGATGCACGCCGCCCAGCAGCAGGGCCGCCAGGCCGGCCGCCCAGGCGACGGAGCGATGGGTGCGGCGCAGACGCTCCGTGCCAGGCGCCTGGCCCCACGCGCCTTGCCGTCGCGGGCGCAGATCCGATTCGGCGGGGGCCTGGAAGTTGACGGCAAAGGACTCCGCCCGGGCGTCGTCGATCCGCATCCGGTAGAGCCCCGGCTGCGTGGGCGCCCAGTCCGCGTAGCCGCTCCGCGTGCGCAGCCGCTGTTCACCCGTGGGTGTCTCGACGAGCACGTCGGGGGTTTGGCGCGCCGCCGCGAAGCGCGACGTGACACCCGACCGCAGGTTGCGGCGCGCCGGGCCGGGCTGGGTATCGGCACAGGCCTGCAACAGGTTCCAGACCAGCGCCGGCCATGCTGGCGCGCGGTAGAGGGCCTCGCCCGCGCCGGCGCTGACGAGGTGCAGGGTGGGAGCGCCGCGCGGCGGCGATTCGAGGCTCAGCAGCGGCAGGTCGCCGGCGAAGAGCAACACGCGGCCGGGCAGCCGGTTGGTGCCCGCGCTCCAGGTAAGTCCCTCGAAGGCGACGCCTTCCAGCAGCGGATGGGCGCGGTCGGCCAGAAAGGGGCCGCGCATGAGGCGCGGCGCCTCGGGCGGCGTCAGGATGCAGTGCCAGGGTGTGCCCGCTGCGGTCGCGGCGGGTGCGCGGTCGGTGACGACCAGGTGCGGCGCCGCCGCGTCGCGGTGTACCCGGCCTGTCGCATCGAGCGCACGCTCGACGATGCGCCGCAGCGCGCCGTCGTCGATCTGCACCGCGACGGCCACCGGCCGCGGCGGATCGGGCACCAGAATCGCGCGGTTGTCGATCGCGAGCGCATCCGGGGGCAGTTCGACCACGAGTTCAGGCGTACCGGGTGGCAGATCGAGGCGCTGCCGCGCGCGTCCCTGTGCGTCGCTCGCGAGACGGCCCTCGAAGAGTGGCGGCCCGCCGGCCAGCGGCGCCACGCGGAACGGAATGTCGGCTTCCGCGGTGCCGAAAATGGTGATCTCAAGCAGCAGACTCTCGCGCCCTTGCCCGATCCAGGTGCGTTCCGCCAGGGTCAGCGCCCGGTTGGCCTGGGGCGTCCCGAAGGCGAGCCACCGGACACCGGGCC
>CAZYRQ010000199.1:0-4579 GCA_964649455.1 uncultured Lentisphaerales bacterium | reverse complement strand
GCTGCTCGAAGCCACGCCCGACACCGTGCGGCACGCCCTGCTGCAGGCGCTGGAGACCGGCCTGCCGCACGCTGCGGTCTGCGTCATGTCGAGCCGCGCGCGGCTCGAGCAGGCGCGCCGCACCCTCGGCGACCTGGCGATCCAGGACGTCCTTAAATGAGGCGCCCGCCACCCCTGCGGCCGCAGCACGGCTCAGTCTCTGGGGTGTGTGAGCGGGGCGCCTGATCAGGCGGGGGGTGCGATTCAACTTTGTTGAATCGCAAAGAATCCAGAATTCAGAATCCAGAATCCAGAATCCAAGAAGTTGCACAGCAACGATGTGCGTGCTTTTCCACCCGTCCCAGATTTTGCTTCAATTGCGTGGACACGAACCGAGGCGCATTTGTCAGCAAAAGGTGGCGAAATTCTGAATTCTGTATTCTGGCTCCTGAATTCTGGCTGCGCATCCACTATTGTGGATCGCACCCCTTGAGAATGGCTGGGAGCATCCTGCCTTGACTACCACCTTCCGCTGCGGGATGATACTCCCGTCATGACCGACCGACGATCCGTCACCCTCGCCACGCTGATCGACTACCTGCGCTACCTGCGGGAGTGCGGCGCGGTCTCGCTGGAACTGGAGCCCGAGACCCTGCGGACGCTCGCGCACCTGAAGGAGTCCCCGCCGACGCGCGCGCCTGCCGGCGGCGGCACAGGCGGGGGGGCGGGCCGTGCAGCCGGAAGCCCCCGCGGCGCGGCGCGCCCGATACTGCCGAGCCGGGCAACCACCGTGTCCGCAGGCGGTGGACAGGCAGCGATCAACGCGGCGCTGGCAGAGATCAAGGAGCGGATCGTGGCGTGCCGCAAGTGCGAACTCTGCCATGAGCGGAGCAACGTGGTGCCCGGGCAGGGAAACCCCGTCCAGCCCGAGGTGCTGTTCATCGGCGAGGCGCCCGGCGCCGACGAGGATCGCCAGGGACTCGCCTTCGTCGGGCGCGCCGGCCAGCTCCTCACGAAGATGATCGCCGGCATGGGCTTCATGCGCGAGGAGGTCTTCATCGCCAACATCTGCAAGTGCCGGCCGCCGGGAAACCGGCCGCCCACGCCCGCTGAGATGGAGGCCTGCCTGCCCTTTCTGAAGGAGCAGATCGGCATCATCCGCCCCCGCACGATCGTCGCCATGGGCAACACGGCCATCCTCGGCCTGCTCGGCAGCGCGGGCATCACGCGGCTGCGCGGCATCTGGGCCAGCTTCGAGGGCATCCCGCTGATGCCGACCTTCCACCCCGCCTACCTCCTGCGGTTCCCCACCGTGAAGCGCGACGCCTGGGCCGACCTCAAGAAGGTGCTGCGGCGCCTGGACCGTCCCATTCCCCCACCCGCCCCGAAGGAGGGCGCGAAAGAGGGCGCGGAGGACGGCACCGCATGATGGCGGCCCCCGCCTATCCGCTCCGGTTCGCCCCCTGCCACAAGACATTCATCTGGGGCGGCGACCGTATCGCGCGGCACTTCGGTCGTTCCGGCCTGCCGACTGCCTGCGGCGAGTCCTGGGAGCTCTCGGCGCATCCCGACGGCGGCGGACCGCTGCTCAACGGCCCGCTGGCCGGGGCGACGCTGGCCGACCTGGCCCGGCGCTTCCGGCGCGACCTGCTCGGCGCCCGGGCGCCCGAGTCGGACCGCTTCCCGCTGCTCTTCAAGATCATCGACGCGCAGGCAAACCTCAGCGTGCAGGTACACCCGACCTGCGAGGCGGCCCGGCGCCTGGGGTCGGAAAGCAAGCACGAGAGCTGGCATCTTCTGGCAACCGCGCCCGGCGCCCGACTCTACGCGGGACTGGTTCGCGGAACGACACCGGAACGGCTCCGGGCGGCTATGGCTGCGGGCACGGTCGAATCCCTGATCGTCCCGCATGCCGCCATGGCTGGAGGCACGATCCACATTCCCGCCGGTCTGGTGCATGCCATCGGGGCCGGCTGTCTGCTTTACGAGGTTCAGCAGAGCGCCAACACGACCTACCGGCTCCATGACTGGAACCGTGTCGATACCTCGGGGCGTCCACGCCCGCTGCACGTCGCGGAATCGCTCGCGGCCATTGACTGGTCGCTGCCGGTGCCGCGCGTCGAGCCACCCCGCGACATACCCGACACCTGGCAGACCTGCAGCGCCACGGCCGACTTCACCCTGCGGCGCGCGCGTCTGACGCGCCCGCAGCGGCTCACGCCGGCCGGGGAGAGCTTCCATGCGATCTTCGTCGCGGAGGGGGCCGGTGAAATCCAGACGGGGACGTGCCGCGAGCCGCTGGCCGCCGGGGAGAGCCTGCTCGTGCCGGCCTGCGTGACGGACTACACCTTTGCGCCCCGCGCCCCCGGCGCCACCCTGCTGGTGACCACGCTGTAGGGGATGGGGCGCGGCCGCCGCCGGCGTGCGGCTACTTCAGCCAGGCGAGGTTCTGGTTCTTGAAGTTAAAAACCTCGACCGGATTGTCGGCGCACAGGTGGTCGAAGCCCAGGGCCACGCCCAGCAGATAGTCCGCGACCTTATGTCCCGGCCAGCCGGCCAGGATCAGGCCGGCCTCGTGCGCAGCCCGGACGCTGGCGCGCGTACTGCCGTCCCACGTGCAGGCCAGACGCTTGACCCCGAGGGCCTGGGCTTCGCGGATGGTGGCCTCGCAGCACGGTGCGCCGGTGATGAGCATGCGCTCCGCGTCCGGGAACGCCTGTTGAAGGAAGATCAGTGGCCGTTTGTCGAAAGAGGTGAAGAGCACCGTCGAGCGCTCCGACACGTGGGGAACGACGGAGTCGTGCAACTTACGGCAGTACGCCTCCAGCTTCGCCTGCGGATAGCGCGTCGGATCCGTCTTCATCTCGTACTCGATGTAGAGTCCGGGCTTGTCCGCGAAGAAGGCGACCAGTTCGTCCAGGAAGAGGATGGGGTTTCCCTTCCGGCTCCTGACCCGGCGCAGTTCGGCCTCGGTCAGGTTTTCGACCTCCCCGGCGCCCAGCGTCATCCGCTCGACCGACGCATCGTGCATGATGACCAGCGCGCCATCCTTGCACATCCGGACGTCGGTCTCGAACCCGCGCAGTCCCGCGGCATAGCTGGCCTGGAAGGCGGAGAGCGTGTTCTCGTCAAACTCGGACCGCCCGCCGCGGTGCGCGTGAATCTGCCACTTTTCCTCTGCCATGATGCGTTCCTTACTCCCAGCCGGGGCACCCCCGGCTCAACGTGCGCGGACTGTAGCACCCAACCCGCGGATTGTCGAGCCGGGCACGTAATCTCCGCTCCTCGACAGCCTCCTCGACAGCACGTAATCTTGGGGTTGCGGGCGGTGGCGCGGCCACGTATAATGGGGGGCACATTCCGATCCCTGCGCCTCGTTTCGCATTCGGCGGCGGTGGCCGTATCGGGTGACCAGGAAGGACAACCACCATGGCTTACAAGATCAGCGACAAGTGCATCAAGTGCGGCGCCTGCAAAGAGGTCTGCCCCGTCGAGGCGATCAGCGAGGGTGCCGACCAGTACGAGATCGATGCCGACAAGTGCATCGACTGCGGCGCCTGCGCCGGCGAGTGCCCGACCGAGGCGATCAACCCCGCGTAAACGCGGGAACGCCGTTGACCAGAACCTCTTGCGCAGACGCGCAAGGGGTTCTTTTTTTTACGCAGAGGCGCAGAGGGTGTGCCGACGCCTAGGGCCGGCGGCGTATGCCGAGCAGCACCGGCACCGGGCGGGTCAGCAGCCCGGAGGGCCGGTTGAGCAGCCGCACCGGCGACGTTGCGGGCTCGGCGAGAAAGAGCGCGCTGCTGCCGCCGCCGTCAAGATTGAGCCCTTCGCTGCAGCCGAGTTCGAGCAGGATTTCGCCCAGCTCGTACATGTCGACGCCCTCGCTATAGCCGGGCTGGCGACCGTCCACCACCACGATCCAGAGCCAGCGCCGGTCACGGTCGAAACCGACGGCGCTGCGCGGCGCGAGATTCTTGCCGTTCGTGGGCTTCGATGTATGCTCGCCCTCACGCAGCACGACCGCGAATCCGCCAACGCCCTGTTTGGCATCCGCCGGTGGCTCGTCGTACGAGATGACGGGGCGTCCCTGCGCATCGATCCAGAAGTTGCAGCCGCTGCCATCGCGCCCGCTGCGCCGCACGCCATCCTCGATGGCCAGACCCAGGATGTCGGCCGGCCAGCCGTGGACATAGCCTTTGGGTTTGCGGCCCTGGGAATCGACGACGGGACTGAAGGGATTGGTGTTGACCGCGACGAGGAGCTGGCGGTTCGTCACGGTGATCTCGGGATGGGAGAGGCGCGTCTCGGCCGGGCCGTCGCCATCCGGATCGGCTGTGGCGACGACGCAGGCCACCTCGCAGGTGCGGTCGCGCAGATCGTAGCGCACGGCGTGGATCTGGAGCGGACGTGGCGAGGTCTCCACCAGGTGCCGGTAGTGGAACGGCAGCGCCGCGCCGGAACCGCCGCCAACCACTGTGCGGCAGCCCGCCAGGGCCAGCAGGGCCAGCAGGCTTCCCGCGAGGCGCACGGGCGCATGGCTATTCCTGCTCATAGTGGCGCTTGTAGTACTGGTTGAAGGCGTAGTAGATGACGTTCA
>CAZYRQ010000198.1:0-4588 GCA_964649455.1 uncultured Lentisphaerales bacterium | reverse complement strand
CGGTCAGCTTGTCGGCATGCTGTCCGCAGACGCGCCAGACGGGCGGCATGTAGTATCCCTGCTGGAACACGTGGCCCGCGTCCAGCCGGCGCAGCAGGTTGAAATAGGGGCCGTTGAGCCAGTTCGGGTTGCGCGGCTCGATGCACCACTCCAGCTCCTTCGGCAGCCAACTCATGAACGCCTCCAGCCGCTCCAGAAAGTCGGCCTGCGACTCCATCATCTGCCGGTTCAGGTAGCCGAACTGGAGCATCAGCGGCCCCAGCTTGCTCCGCATCGGCTCCAGGCACTCCAGCACCCGGTAGAGCAGGTCGGCCGACAGGAAATGGGGGTTCGGCACCAGCGGTTCCGTCTTCGACTTCGGGTGGAAATGCGTCAGTGTGAGCGCATTGGGCAGCTTGACCGCGAACCGGAACGTCCTCGGCACCGACGCCGCGTACTCGGCCGCCAGTTTCGGATCCGGCAACCGCACCTGATCCGGGCCGAAGAGGCTCCAGAACCACTGGTCCACCTCCACGCAGTCGAAATGCCGGGAATATTCCGCCAGGTAATCGAGCTTCGGCGCGTCGGAATAGACGATCCCCCGCCAGGGGTCGTACTTCCAGGAGCAGGTGCCGAACTTCAGGACCGGCGGGGGGAGTGTGCGTTCGGAATACATGCCGTTCGTTGCCAATATAGCACAACGCGCCGTTCTCACAATCGAGAATCCGGTTGCAAGGCACAGGGCCGCATCTGCTCTTGACGAACCTTTTCCTCGTGGCTACATTGATCCGCATGAAGGAAGCAGTCTGGCAACCCAGACGGCGTGTTGATTGTTTGCCGGCTATCGGCTCCCTGACGACGGAGGAGCGCTCCGACAGACCATAGTCATTTTTGCCGCTGATCGGTTGTTGGTGAGAGCATGAAACCGAAAACACATAACATCGAACTTCGGCCCGACGAATATGCGGCCCTAATTCACAACGAGATGATCATGTCGATGTGTGATGAAATGCTTGCCACGCCTCGAAGGCGCAGCGGGTATGTGATTCTTCGTCTCACGGAGGCGCAGTTGGAGGATCTTGCCGGATGGGTCGCTGCGGAAGCAAACCATGCCAAGACCAGAGACCAAGCGGAAACTCTCGGCGAGGTTTGTGAACAATTGGAATCCGTTCTCGCTGCTTCGAAAATGAGCAAGTCCCATAAATCGGTAGCCCATGACTGATGGTTGCTCCGCATGCCCTGGGAGCCATACCGCCCGCCTTCGACGGCGCTACAGACGCTTCAAAGAGGACAAAACATGTGCGAAAACATGAGAGAGTTACGAAGAGGGTTGTCCTAGGGGAGCCATCTTTCAACCCCGTTTTTGTTGGAAAACACCAATGAAAACGGGGTTTTTTATTTACAGCCCGGTTTATGGCGCAAGTTTTAACATCCTGAAAAACGGTGGCCGACCCACCACACAACCCACCACACAACCCACCACACATTTCGGCCGTCGGTGACCTTTGCGGGGTGAAAAGAAAGTGTTGGCCGCCCTCGCAAACCCCTGGCTGGATCAGCGCTTCCGCCACTTCAGCCACGCGTACCACGCAAGCGTGACCGCGCCGGCCCGGATGCCGGAGCGCAAACGGCCCACACCGTAGGCCCGCTGCAACCGGTAGAAGCGCTGGCTCGCCTCCCTGCCACCCCGTCCCGTTACACAGTCGAAGTCGTGCCGCAGGCAGGGCGGGAAGTAGATCGTCGGCCAGTAGATCTCGGAGACGGCTGTGCAGCCGTCGCACTCCTCGAACCAGTCCCAGGCCTTGGAGTCCAGGGCCTCGGCGACCTGCTCCCGCAGGCCGGCTGGGATGTCCAGCACGTCGAAGGAGTCGAGGATCCGCCTGCGCTCGGTCTCCCGGTCGAGCCCCGCGGCCCGGCCGATCCCCACGCCGAAGATGCCGCAGCGGCCGCTCATGGCGCCCCGCCCCCCGCCGCCATCACATGCCGCGCCAGCGAGTAGAGCCCCAGCGTCCACGAGGCCAGCAGCGTGCCGGCCATCACCGAGGCCGCCCAGAGCAGCACCCGCAACACCCGCTCGTGGCGGTCCAGCCGCGTCTGAATCGAGAGCGTCCCGTTGTCCCTGAAGAGCCGCCGCTCGATCTGGTCGAGCTTCTCGAGCACCCGCCGGCTCACCTCGCCGCAGCCTTCCCGGGTCACGAACTCGCCGCCGTCCTTCATTGCCTACCCCCGGCTTCCTCCCGTCCGCCGCCCAGCACCCGGCGCCGCTCCAGCGCCGCCATCATCCGCTCCCAGTAAAGCGCCTGGAGCCGCTCGAAGCGCCCAAGCTCCCCACGCTCGCGCGCCTCCAGCGCCTCCCCGCGCAAATCCCCCAGGGGACTCCACTTCCAGACCTCGCACGGCGTCAGGAAGGGATCCACATCCAGCGCGGCCGTGGATGCCGCAGCCCGGTAGGCCGGCGCCGTCCGCGCCACCGGCGCCGCCAGCACCGCGAGCGGCCCCCAGGCCGCCACCGACCCCTCGACACACCCCGGCACCTTATGCGCCGGCCGCCATTCCCCGGCACTGCCGTCGATCCTGACGGTTTCCGCGCACACGGGCTGCACCCCGGAGGGCCTGCATATCACCGGCACGACCCGCAAACCCGGCCCCAGCGCCGCCGTCGCCGTCGGCCCGGCTTCCAGCGCCGAAAGCCGTTTCAGCGCCGCTTCCGGCCTGGCCTCCGCCACCCGCGCGACGTGCGGCAGCTTCTGCCGCGCGCCACCAGCCTCCGCCGCGGCTCCCTGAAGGGCCGCGACGGCCGCGGCGACCACCGCCAGCCGGAGGATCTTCATGGCGTCGGCGCCTTTCCGTGGTTGTACTCATCCACGAAGGCGTTGAAACCATCCGGCCCCAGCACGACCGCCAGCTTGCCCAGCAACGCCGCCATGTCGCTCCCGCTCATCTCGCCGAGCAGCATCTCCTCCCGCCACCCGGCAGCCAGCTCCAGCAGCGCCCCGCGCCCGGCGTCCGCCACGTCCACCCCCAGCCCCCGCAACGCCCCCTCCAGCCCTGTACAGACGGGCGCATTGAGGGCCTGAACCACCGGCGCCACCCGCTCGACCATCGGGTTGACCCCGTCCACGACCACAAAGCTCCCGCCCTCCTCGCGCAACTTCACCCGCGCCAGCTTCACCGCCCGATCCTTGATGGCCTGCTTCGCCCGCTCGCTCTCCTTCAACCCCATCGGCTCCGGCGCCAGCAGCAGCCTCACCAGGTCGGCAACCTCGATCCCGGGCAGGTTGAAGCTCAACGCCTGGTCCACCCCGTACCGCAGGTAGAACCGCAGCGTCTCCGGCTGCTGGGCATACCGCTCCCGGTAATACGCCTCCAGCAGCCGCTTGAAGCCGCCCCGCTCCCCGGCGCCGAACAGCCCGACGAAACGCACCGTGTTCCACGGCGCCCGCTCCTCGGCCGCCAGCGCCGCCTTGATCCGCTCCCGGTTCGCCGGCGCCAACCCCTCGAGCCCGATCCGGCCCGAAAGGAACATGTAGGCCTTGCACCGCAACGCAACGCCGACCAGCACGTCCTCATCCCATTCCGCCAGGATCGCCGCCTGATCGGCCCCGTTCGTGATCCCGCACGACGCAAACCGGGCTTCCGCCCCCTCCGCGCCGTTCGCCAGGACCCACTCCCGCGCCCGGTCCACCGGACCGCCCTGCGTTATTCCCGCCACCAACACCACCACCAGCCATGCCATCTTCTTCATGTCCCTCTTCCTTTCAGCGTTCAGCGTCGTTCTCGACGGCCAACTGCCAACTGCAAACTGCAAACTGCCAACTGATCTCACCACTCACCACTCCCCACTCCCCACTCACCACTCACAAAATCAACATCCCTCACGGCGCCGCCTGCTCCCGCCGCCACCCCGCCGGCGTCACCAGGTGCCACCGGCTCTTCGTCCCCGTCGCGTTCATCTCCAGACCGATCCCGTCGTACCGCACATAGCTCCACACCAGCGCCGGATTCCGGGCGCTCATCCACTGCGACCCCGCCCCGCCCGTGCTCGACGGGCAGACCGCCACGTAGCCCACCACGCTGTTGACCGGGTCCGCCAACTGCGCCCCGATCGGCGCCCCCGCAGCCGCTCTGTGCCACTTGCGCATGTCGGCCGAATAGTCGTCCGTGAAGTAGATCGCCACGTCCGGATCAGTCGTCCAGGCGTTCGTCCCCGAACTCATGACGTAGTACGACAGCGACGCAAAGTTGTTCGTGCTGCCCTTCAGCTCGAAATCGGTCCACTGCCCGCCCAGTTCCAGGACGAGGATGGGATAGGTGTACTCATCCGCCTGAAGTTCCGGCACCGCCGCCTCCCAGTCGCTGGGCACGCCGTCGAAGATCCATCCCGCCAGGCACGGCGCGCAGCCCCCGAAAGCCAGCATCATCGCCATCCAAATCCACTTCTTCATGTCCCTCTGCCTTCCTCTTCACTTGAGCGTTGAGCATTGAGCGTTGAGCGTTTTTCCGCCTCCCTAACCCCTCCGCGTCCCCGCGTCTCCGCGCGAGGCTGTCTCCCGTCTCCCGTCTCCCGTCTCCCGGACTGCCCACTGCCCACTGCCAACTGGTCTCACTC
>CAZYRQ010000197.1:0-4589 GCA_964649455.1 uncultured Lentisphaerales bacterium | reverse complement strand
TCTCGGGGCCGCTGTGCGGATTCGCGTACCAGCCGGTCAGGGCGTCGGGGTTGGCTTCTTTGAATAGGGCAACCTCTCCGGCGCGATGGGGGGTCGGTATTCCAGGAATGATCAGGTAGTCGAGGTCGAAGAGCAACTGGCGGTGAGGAAAGCTGGTGACCATCACCTTGCCGCCTCCCTCATGCGCGGCATGCCAGGCCTGGCGCTCGGCGCGGATGGTGTCGGGACCGCCCTCGTCGATGCCGTAGCTGTAGATGTCGGTGTGGCCGAGGTGCTTCAGCGCCAGCGCGCGGGTCTTGGCGATGGTGTCGCGGAGCGCGGCGATCTTGCGCTGACCGGATGCCGTTTCGGACTCATCGCCGTAAAGCGCGACTCCTACGCCCTGCGCGCCGGAGAAATTCGGGCGGGTTGCGATGCCGGTCTCCTTCGCCAGCGCCACGTCGGCGGCCAAGCCCGCGGGGTTCATCGGTTCGATAGAGGGGAAGCCCATCGGATGCCGCGCGTTGTGGTTCGCCAGGTTCCTTAGAATCGCCGGATTGCGCGAGGCGGTACCGTAGAGGCAGAGGTAGAATTCCCGGTCCAGGTGCCGGGCCGTGCGCGGCGTGGGCAGCTCGAAGGGCAGAACGCGGAGCTGCATAGGGAGGGTCGCCAGCGCGGCGCCGCCGGCCTGGCGGATCTCGATGGCGCCCTCGTAAAGTCCCGGCGTCGCCTCGCTGGGAACCCGCAGCGTGGCCAGCAACTGCTTGGCCTCGCCCGGCGCCAGGACGAAGGGCTGCAGGGCGGGAGCGTCGGCGATCAGTCCCTGGTTGCCCTGGTTGGCGAAGGTGTAGTCGGTGACCTCGAACGGGGCGCTCATCCAGGCGTGGCGCCGGGCTCCGGTGTCCGATTCGTAGCATACGTAGTTGTCGCGTGTTTGCAGGTCGACCCGCACCAGATCCTCGTCATGGAGCAGCAGTTCCGGCACCAGCGTGCGGCCAAGGGTGTCGGAAAAGTAGCCGTACCAGGCGGATCCGCTCTGGTACCAGACCTTGACGACCTTGATGTCGATCGCCGCCGCCGGAATGCGGGCTCCGCCGGGGCCGACGAGATCGCCGGCGCGAGCCTCCACCGCCGGAAGGTCGCGGCCGGTCAGCAGGACCACGGAGGCCGGTTCGAACTCGCCGCGCGCCGCCACCCAGCGCAACGGACCGAAGGCCGCGCCATCCGCCGGAAAATCCTGCGGCAGCCGTTTGATGCCGCTCATGGCCGGCACGACAAAGGGCACCACCGCCGTGCCCGCCTTGCCTGCCGCCTGCGCCGCCGCCGCGGCGCGGGCGATGTTTGCGCGCGCCGCGGCCGCGTCGATGGCGTAGCGTCCCTTCCCGGGCGCTCCCCATGCCGCGGCGCAGCCCGCCATCATGGCGCAAATCACGGCGTGACGCCGCTTCCGAAATCTGCTCTTCATGGCCTTCTCCCAGATACTTCTGTCCGCACCGCGGAACTATATCCATCATCATCACAGAAGTGATGCGTCATATTAGCATGAAACGTACCTGCCGGTGTGTTCTTTAGCGTTCAGAGTTAAGCGTTATACGTTATGCGTTCAGCGTTCCCACGAACTATTTATTTGGAAGGCCTGGAAAAGTGAGGTGGTTGTTGCTTCGTTATGGTGAAGGGCCACCATGGCGGTGGTCCTCGGCAACCGAAGGAAGGGAACGATCATGAGCGCACTGAGACTGAACAACGTGGTGCTGGGCGGCAACCTGACGCGCGATCCGGTGCTGCGCAAGCTGGCATCCGGGAGTTCCGTGGCCGAGTTCGGCATGGCGATCAACGAGAGCTACACGTCCAAGGACGGTACAAAGGTCGAGCAGACCTGTTTCGTGGACGTGGTGGCATGGGACAAGCGCGCGGAGAGCGCCCATGCCTATCTCCACAAGGGCGACAGCCTGATTGTCGAGGGCCGGTTGGCCTACGATGCCTGGCAGAACGACAAGGGCGAGAAGCGCAACCGCCTGCGCGTCAACGCACGGCAATTGCATTTCGTCGGCGGGCGCCGCCGCGATACGGAGGCGCCGGAGGCGGTCGCCGGGGCGCCCGAGCCGGTAGATACCGGAGCGGAGCACGACAGCGGGTTGCCTTTCTAGCATCGGCGCTGTAGCATACAAATCGTGAAAACGAGGTGCAACGTGAACGAACAGAACGCGACATCCACCGACGCCACCGCCGCACCGGCTTCGGCCGCCCGGCGCTATCCCGGCACGTTGGCCTTCTACCACCCCAACACGGCGGGGACCGGCAGCGCCGCGCGCTTCGAGCTGAAGCCGGGGTGCGGCAGCCGCGAGGGCTGCTTCTTCATGGAGATGGCGCGCCAGAAGACGGCCTTCGGGCGCGACGGCAACGGCGCGCGCCAGGCTGCCACGTTCGACTGGATCGGGAAGGTCACGGTTAAGCTCGGTGTCGGTGACGTCTGCAGCCTGCTGCTCGTGCTGCGCGGGCGGCAGGAGGAGGCCGGTAACGGCAAGGGGCTCTTCCACGACACGGCCGAGGCGACGACGGTGATCCGCCTGCGGCGCGGCGGTGCCGAGTTCCAGGGGACGGCGCTGGAAGTGTCGCGCAAGGCCAAACGCGGCGGGGCCGAGCCGGTTCGGCTACGGCTCGTGCTGACCGAAGCCGAGGCGCTGGGCCTGGAAGCCGTCTTCGAGCAGTCGCTGCTGCTGCTGGTCTACGGCGTGCTGACGCCCGAGGAGCCCGCCGCAACGCGCGCCGGCTAACCCAGCCTGCGGATCCGCGCCTCGATTCCGGGCGGGTCATTGAACAATGCCGTGAACCTGGCCGGATCCGTGTCGCCAAGGAAGAGCATGTAGCCGTTTATCGCCGGAGGCGTGTCGGCAGGGTGATGGTTCGAGACGGCATCGAGCCACTGCAGGGGAAAAAGGTTTCCTGCCGCATGAAGAGTCGGTCGGCGATTCGCATAATCGCTCGGCTCAGGGATTCCTGCTCGTCGATCAATGCCCTGGCCGGGCGAACTGCCGATTGCGGCTAGGGCTGGGGACGCCGTCGCCCTCCCTGTGCAGCCTGTCCCTCCGCTCAGGTCCCTCCGCTCCGTTCCTCAGCTCCGTCCGTAGCTTTCTCCGCAACTGTCGCCCACTCCTCATGCGCCCCCGTCGCTCCCCTTTGGCTAGCCGATTACAAAAGCGATAAAAAATAATAGATAAAAAAAGCGCCTTCCCTGTTGACGGACGGTGTCAAAAAGTGTTTAATGGTGGCGTGAAAGGTCACGAAGTGTCAGACGCGGACGACAAAGTCGGCTTCCAGGCGCGCGCCGGTTCATTGCTGGGGCGTTTTCCGCACCGTCTCGATCCCAAGCGGCGCATCACGATTCCCGCGACCTTCCGCAACCGCATGGGCAATCCCACCTACGTCTACGTCATGCCCGATCTCAATCAGCTCAACTGTCTCGATGTCTTTCCTCCGGACGAGATCGAGAGCCGCCTCGGCCGGCTGCGCGCGGCGGCGCTGACGGATCGGCGGGCCTCGGAGTTCGTCACCTGGGTGGGCTCGATCTCGGAGACGCTGGATATCGACTCGCAGGGACGCATCCGGATCTGCGACAGCCTGCTCAACCGCGTGGGCGTGAAGCGCGACCTGGTGCTGATCGGGGCCTTCAACCGTATCCAGGTCTGGTCGGACGCGTCGGCGCCGGCGGAACGGGAGGCCTTCGAGAAGTTCGCCGACGCGGCCCGGGAGCTTGGTTTCTGACGATGCGGGTCATGCCATGCATGTTCCGGTCATGTTGCAGGAGACGGTAGACTGCCTGGCAGTCCGTCCCGGGGGCGTCTATCTGGACGCCACGCTGGGCGAGGCTGGCCATGCTGTCGCGATCCTGCAGCGTGCCGATCCCGGAGGCCGCCTGCTGGGCATCGACCGCGATCCGACCGCGATCAACCGCGCCTCGGAGCGCCTGCGGGAGGCGGCACCGGGGTGCGCGGTCTGCGTGCAGGGCAACCATGCAGACCTGGGAACGCTGGCCGACGCGCACGGTTTTTCCGCCCTGGATGGCGTCGTGATCGACACGGGTGTCTCTTCCTGGCAGCTTGATGAGGCGGCGCGCGGCTTCAGCTTCCAGCAGGACGGCACGCTCGACATGCGGATGGATCCCACGCGTGGCGAGACGGCCGCCGAGCTGTTGGCCCGGCTCGATGCGGTCGGCCTGGCGACGTGCTTCCGCACGCTGGGCGAGGAGCCGCAGGCCATGCGGGTGGCCCGCGCGATCGTCCGCGAGCGCGAGCGGGCGCCGATCATCACCACCCTGCACCTGGCGGAGGTTGTCTCGCGCGCCATCGGCGGACGCGGCGACCATCGGCGGCACCCCGCCACGCGCGTCTTCCAGGCACTGCGGATGGCTGTCAACGGCGAGCTGGAGTCCCTGGAGGCGGCGCTGGAGGCGGCGCTGGCGCGCCTGCGTCCCGGCGGGCGGCTGGCCATCATCACCTTCGAGAGCTTGAGCGACCGACTCGTCAAGCGCGGCTTCACGGAGCACGTGGGCCGCGAGGCCGCGCTGCAGCAGGGCGGCTCGCGCTGGGAAGGGCGCCTGCCGCGGATGGCCT
>CAZYRQ010000196.1:0-4591 GCA_964649455.1 uncultured Lentisphaerales bacterium | reverse complement strand
AGGCCGAGGCGGCGGCCACGTGCCGCAGCAGGCCGCCGTCCAGCAGGATCCGGCGCTGGCGATCCGTCAGGGCGGTCGTCACCGCGAAGCGGTACCCCTGCGTCGTGTTGACCAGTTCGCCGCCGCCCTCGAGCAGCGCGTGCAGAGGGTCGCAGGCGAGCCGGTCGCCGGGCTGGAGGCGGTCGTAGTCGGACGCCGCGGCGAAACGGCACGGCAGGATGCCGAAGTTGATCAGGTTGGCCTCGTGGATGCGCTCGAACCCCTTGGCGACCACCAGCCGCACGCCGAGGAACATCGGGCACATCGCCGCGTGCTCCCGGCTCGAACCCTGGCCGTAGCTTTCGCCGGCCACGATGACGTTCTGGCGTCCCGCGTCGCGGTGCGCCACGGCGCGCGCGTAGAAGCCCGGGTCGACGCCCTCGAAGACGTAGCGGGCGTACTGGGGGATGTTCGACCGGTACTTGAGCCGCGCGCCGGCCGGCATGATGTGGTCGGTCGTGATCCTGTCGCCCACCTTGATCGTGGCCACGCCGTCCAGCACGGTCGGCAACGGCTGGCCCGCGGGCGGCTGGCCGATGTTCGGCCCGCGCCGGATCTCGGCCGCAGGAACCCCAACCCCGGCGGTGTCGCGGTACAGGAAAAGGCTGTCGTCGACAAGGAGCTGCCGCGGACGGCGGACCGCCTGTGGCGGCTCGATCGTGCGCGGATCGGCAATCGTGCCGCTCAAGGCGGCGGCCACCGCCGTCTCGGGGCTCACCAGAAAGACCTGCGCGTCGGCCGTGCCGCTGCGCCCCTCGAAATTGCGGTTGCTCGTGCGCAGGCTCACCCCGCCGCTCTCGGGCGAGGCGCTGTTGCCGATGCAGAAGCCGCAGGCGTTCTCCAGAATCCGGAAGCCGGCGCTGATGTAGGGTTCGAGCAGCCCTTCGCGCGCCAGCATCTGCACGACCTGGCGGGAGCCCGGCGCAACGCCGGCCGAGACCTCGGGATGCACCCGCCTGCCGCGCAGCAGCAGGGCCACGGTCTTGAGGTCGCGGTACGAGGCGTTGGTGCAGGAGCCGATGAGCACCTGGTTGACCTTGCGCCCGGCCAGCGAGGCGATCGTCGCCACGTTGCCGGGTGAGTGGGGGCAGGCGGCCATCGGCTCGACCGACGCGAGATCGAGGTCGAACACGTCGTCGTAGGCGGCCGAAGGGTCGGCCTTCAACGGCCTCCAGTCGGCCTCGCGCCCCTGCGCCTTGAGAAAGCCGCAGGTCACGCGGTCGCTGGGAAAGACGGAGGTGGTCACGCCCAGCTCGGTGCCCATGTTGGTGATCGTCGCGCGCGACGGTACGTCCAGGCCCGCGACGCCCGTGCCGCCGTACTCCAGCGCCCATCCCACGTTGCCCTTGGTGCCATAGCGCGCGAGCACCGCGAGGATGACATCCTTGGCCGACACGCCGGCCGGCAGCGCCCCGGCGAGGCGCACCAGCCGCACCCGCGGCCAGCTCAGGTAGAAGGGGCCGCCGCCCATCGCCACCGCTACGTCGAGGCCGCCGGCGCCCATCGCCAGCATGCCGAGGCCGCCGCCCGTCGGCGTGTGCGAATCGCTGCCCAGCAGGGTCTTGCCCGGCAAGCCGAAGCGCTCGAGATGCAACTGGTGGCAGATGCCGTTGCCGGGCTTGGAGAAGATGGCGCCGAAACGCCGCGCCGCCGTGCGCAGGTACTCATGGTCGTCGGCGTTCTCGAAGCCCACCTGGATCGTGTTGTGGTCGACGTAGCTGACCGCCAGCTCGGCCCGGATGCGGTCGAGCCCCATGCTTTCGAATTGCAGGTAGGCCATGGTGCCCGTGGCATCCTGCGTCAGACACTGGTCGATACGGATGGCGACTTCGCACCCGGCGCGGGGCTCGCCCGAAATCAGATGCGTATGCAGCAGTTTCTCAACAACATTGCGTCCCATCAACTGGCTCCCACGAGCATACCCCGGCTTCCACCCGTCTGCTTCCGCAGGCAGACAGTTTTCGGCCATTATAACCGAGACCGCCGTGCAAGTCCATTTCAAGCTTGGTGGGGTGGATTTTCCGGTCGATTCTTCTTGATTCTTCATGATCGATTCTCCTTGATCCCCTCCCGCCGATGCTTCTATGATCAAAACATGGTGTTGGCTGCCGTGGAACGGAGCGGTGCCGTGCGCCACACGCCTTGCCATCACCAAAGGGAGCCGCCATGCCAAATCTGAATCTGCAGGATTTCCACCAGGCCGTCCGCGTCGCCTTCGGACTGGAGGCGTCCGGCGCGGCTGAAGGCCAGCCTGCGCTACGCTTCGGCCCCGCGTTCAGCTACGACGGCTGCCCCTTCGATCCTAGCGCCTGGGAACGCCGTGTCGCGCAGCAGGACGAGACGCCCGATTTCACGCGGGATCTCATCACCTTCCGTTCGCCCGACCAGCGGCTCGAACTGCGGCTGCACCTGACGCGCTATCACGATTATCCCGTGGTCGAGTGGCTCCCCGAGCTTTGCGCCGCTGGCGATACCCCCACGGCCATCGTCGCCGACTTCCTCTCTCTCGGCCTGCACATGCCGCTGACGACTCCGGCGGGTCACTATCCGAACCGGCAGGTGCGCCTCCGCCGCAACCTGGGATCCAAATGCCGGCAGGACGATTTTGCGTCTGTTCCGGTGACGCTGCGCACGCGCTTTCCGTTGAACCGCGTGCATCTGGAGACGGACGAGGGGCGCTCGTCGGCCGCCTGGCTCCCGTTCTTCGGTGTCGACTTCTCCCCCGTGGAAGGGCTGAACTGCGGCATCGGCTGGAGCGGCGCCTGGAAGGCCGATTTCACCCTCTCCGACGCGGCGCTCGACATCGCCGCCGGGATGATGCACACCCGTTTCCGCCTGCTGCCCGGCGAGACGATCCGCCAGCCGTCGATCCTCGTGCAGGCGCGCTGCGGCCAGACGGTCGCCTGCGGCCAGAATCAATGGCGCCAGTTCATCTTGAAGCACCACTCGCCGCGCGACAGCCGTGGACGCCTGATCCCGGTGCCGCTCCCGGTCTCCGGCTGGGGCGGGCGGCCCTCACGGGAGCTGGCGACGCTGCTGGACGACGCCGCGCGTGTCGGCATGCCCTACGACACCCTCTGGATCGACGCCGGCTGGTTCGGCAAAGATCGACCGGTCGCCAACACCGAGTACTGCAAGGAGAGCGACTGGGCCCGAACCGTGGGCGACTGGCGCGTCAACCAGGTGCCGCACCCCGGCGGCTTCGCTCCCCTTGCCGACGCCATACATAAGCACGGCAGGAAGTTCCTGCTGTGGGTCGAGATCGAACGCGTCATGCCCGACACGCCGGTGGCCGCCGAGCATCCCGAATGGCTGCTCCGCACCCGGGACAACCCCCGCGACCTGCTCCTCAACCTGGGGGATCCCGAAGCGCGCGGCTGGGCTTTGGAGACGGTCGAGCGGCTCGTCCGGGAGGAGCACATCGACTACTACCGCCAGGACTTCAACTTCAACACCGTCCCCTTCTGGCGGGAGGCCGATGCCGAGGAGCGCCAGGGAATCTGCGAGGCCAAGTTCGTTGATGGGCTCTACCGCTTCTGGGACGCGCTGCGGCAGCGCTTCCCGGACATGCTGATCGACAACTGCGCCAGCGGCGGGCGTCGGATCGATTTCGAGACGATGTCGCGCAGCATCTGCCTCTGGCGCGCCGACCAGCTCGGACGCCCCTGGTACGACGACAGCGAGGTCAATCAGCTTCAGATCCAGTCGCTGACCCAGTGGGTGCCGCTCCATGCGGGCGGCGTCAACATCGTCAACCGCGACGAATACGCCGTCCTCAGCGGCATCGGGCCCTCCATCTCGCCGGCCCTCGACTTTCCGCTCTACTCCGACGAGGCGGAAGGCCGCTGGCGGGCGGAGATGCGCGGCCTCGCCCGGCGTCTCGCGCCCTGGTTTCTGCGCGACTTCTACCCGCTGACCGAGGCGCCCGAAGACCGCGTGAACCTCTGCGCCTACCAGTGCCACGATCCGGCAGCGGACGACGGCTTCATCATGGTCTTCCGGCGCCCCGGATCGGCGGCCTCCGCAGTCGTCCTGCACGCCGAGGGCATTGATGCCGCTGCCGACTACGACATCGAGGAGTTCCGGGGCGAGTCGTCACGCGTGCGCGGCACGGCGCTGGCCGCCCTGGCGATCCGCCTGCCCGAGCCGCGTTCCGCGAGGCTCATCTTCTACAAGAAGCATGTGAGTGCCGTGAAGGGGGTATTCGGTTAGCCACAGGGGGGCGCGGGAAGCGCATGAAAAGTGGGCGGCACGCGAATAGCCCATTGAATAGCGAGAGACGGGGCTGAAGCCCCTGAACGGCTGCCGCCTGAAGGCGGGACTCCGGCGAGCAGGTCACGGGCACGGGCCTCCCCGTCGGAGTACCGGCTTTAGCCGGAAGTTTGCGAGGGCCTTCAGGCCCGGGAATGAAAACCAACGACCGCCTATCGCGCCCGCTTCTCCATGCGCCCTCCGCGCCCCCCCTGTGGCTAACCGAGGTCGCCGATTACGCGAAGGGGGTAATGGGTCAGTCTCAGGGGTGTGAGCGGGGCGCATGGTGAGGCGGGCGGCC
>CAZYRQ010000195.1:0-4592 GCA_964649455.1 uncultured Lentisphaerales bacterium | reverse complement strand
CCGCGCCTACTGGATCCCATCCTGCGCGAACAGGTGACGCGCGAACTCCGCGCCGTCGGCTACCGCTACGTGGCGCTCGACTTGCAGGGGTACCGCACTGGCAGTCTGAATGAGACACGCTAGCGCGGGGCTGTACCGCGGGAAAGTACCGAGCCCAACCGCTCCAGTACTTACGGTCAACCCCAATCAACCCCAGTCAACGACAGTCAACCCCAGCAGTCGACAAATGTCGATGATCGTCGACAGCAAGCTTCGATGGGGGTCGTTGGGGTCGATGGGGGTCGAGTGCAGGGGGAGCTCCCGTGAATGCGCTCAAGCCCGAACAGGGATCCCAGTAGCCCCCTACTCAAACCACACATCCGGCCAGCAGTCGTTGCCGGTGTGATATGTGAGGCGCACGGCGGCTTCGGGTGGCGTGCCCGGTTCCCAGGCGAAGATCTCGTAGTCGGCGGTGTCGTGCTCGTGGCCGCCCGCGCTGGCGCCGAAGACGAGCAGGCGCCCGTTCCGCGAGAGCCGCGGGAAGTACTCATGGCTGAACTCGCCCGGCAGGTCGAGCCAGGGTTCGCCCGCGGCGGTGCCGGGCGCGCGCCGCCAGATGGCGTTCTTCAGACGCCCGCCGCGGCCGATGTAGACGAGGCTGTCGGCCGTGGCCCACCCGAGCTGGCAGGTGGTGCCGTCGCCGATCGGCTCCAGCGTCCCGTTGTCGCCGAGCAGCACCGTCAGGCGCCGCGACCCGCGCAGGGTGAGGGCGAGCGTCCGGTTCTGCAGGTTGTAGTCGGGCGTCTGGACGAGGGCGCCGTCCGGAATCGCGCCGGCACCGGTGGCGCACAGCACCTGCTCGCGTCCGTCGGCCAGTGTGTGGCGGACCACGGCGCGGTCGTTGCGCTGGAAGATGGCCTGTCGGCCGTCGGCGGTCCAGGTGGCGAAGAGGGCGTTGGTCGCGACGAGCCGCTCGCGTCCGGTCGCGAGGTCGACCAGCCAGGTGTCCCAGGCGATGCCGTTGCGCTGCGAGACCCAGGGGGTCTGCGAGCGGGAGAAGAGCACCTGCCGCCCGTCGGGCGAGAGGCGCGGGTAGGTCTCGGTGTGGAGGTTGCGGGTGAGGGGCCGGACCGTGCCGGCGGGCAGTTCCATCAGCAGGATGTCGTGGTTGCCGCCGCGGTTCGAGCTCCAGACCAGGCGCCCGCGGTAGCGGCCCTCCAGGCGCGCGAGGGCGGCCTGGCCGGCCGGCGGCACCGCCAGCGCCACGCCTTGCGGCGGCGGCGTGAGGCTGCCGCGCTTGCGCAGGGCGCGCCATTGCAGGCCGGCGTAGAGCAGGCTGGCGCCGAGGAGCGCCAGGAGCGCGGCCGCCAGGAGCCGGCGGTACCGCGGCGCGCGCGCCGGCGCCGGTGCCGCGCGCGCCGCGCGGCGGCCCAGGGTGATGAAGACCAGAGCCACGCCGCCCAGCGTGTAGTCGGCCGCCTGCGAGACGATGTGCAGGGCCAGCATCGCCAGGAGGGCGGCGGCCGGGGCGAAGCCCAGCAGGCTCCAGACCGCGGTGCTGCCGCCCTCGTAGGCCCCGAAGCCCATCAGCGCGGGCAGCGGCAGCGCCGCCGCGCCCTCGCCGGCCAGCAGCGCCGGCAGGACGTGGCGCGCCCCGGCCGCGGCCATCTGCGGCAGGTGGCGCAGCGTCACGCCGCGGAAGAGCAGGAAGAGTCCCGCGTACTTGAAGCCGCGCACGCCGAGCGACAGCAGGAAGGCGGTCAGCAGCAGCCGACGGTCGCGGACGCGGATTACGGCCTCCAGCGTGCGCGAGATGAAGTCGGCCCCCCGGCGCGCCCGGGGCATCCGGATTCTCGCCGCGAGGCGCTTCCAGAGTGGAACGATCCAGCGGGGCAGCAGCGTGAAGAGTCCCCAGAGGCCCGCCAGGCAGACGAGGCCCAGGGTCGCGGCGCCGCCGGCCAGCATCGGCCAGGAGGGCTGCGTCCGGATCCAGGGGGCGGCCAGGGCGAGCGCCAGGACGGCGGCCAGGGCGACCAGGTCGAAGAGGAAGCTGACCGCCATGCTGCCCAGGCAGGTCTCGGCGCCGACGCGGTAGTTCAGGTTCATGAGCGCCAGGTAGCCGAGCTCGCCCGCGCGCGCCGGCAGCAGGTCGACGAGCGCGTTGCGCGCGAGCGTGGCGAGGAAGGAGTGGCCGGACGAGGGGATCCGCGGTTCGCCGGCCCCGCGCAGCAGCACGCGGTAGCGCTCGGAGCGGAAGAGGGTCTGTCCGATCTGGCAGACGAGGTAGGCGGCCAGCATCAGCGGCGCCGCGTCGCGCAGCAGCGGCCAGAGCTCGGCCCGCTGCCCGCTGCCGGCCGCGACCAGGTGGAAGATCAGTCCCAGCGTCACCAGCGAGACGGCCGCGGATACCAGCAGCTTCTTCATGAACGCCAGTATGCCCCAACACGGCGCCCGGGGCAAGTCGGCAGAGCGGTGCAACGGTGTTGCACCGCTCTGAGTGGTGAGTGGTGAGTGGTGAGTGCACGGAGACGGGGGGGAGGGCGAGCCGCCAGCGAGCCACAGGTAGGGCGAAGGCGTCCCGCCTAGCCGCACGCAGGGGCATTGTACGCCGCGCTAAGCGCGGCTAAGAGTAAGCGGGTGGAGTAGGTGTGCCGTTTAAGAGGGAGTTTAAGACAAGCTATGAACAGCGCAAGTCGATTCTTTTGGGGTTATTAACAAGGCGCGGCCTCGGTTTGCGGGGGCATGAAGGGGGTGTTGGTCTTGTACATGCCGCACATGACTTCGACGATTTTCCTGACGACATGGCTGATGGCGACGTTGTGGTGCTTGCCCATGTCTATGTGGCGCTTGTAGACCGCATTGAAGGCGGGCGTGTGCAACCGGATGGTGGCGGCCATGAGATGGAGCGCGTGGCGCAGCGTGGGGCTGCCGCGCTTGGACATCTTCGTGCGACCCTTCCATTTTCCACTCTCTTGCACCCTGGGATCGCATCCCGCGTAGGCGAGCAACTTCCTGGCCATGTCGGCGCCCCCGAAGCGCGAGGGGTCGCCGATCTCCGCCGCGATGGCCATCGGCATGATCTTGCCGGCGCCCTTGATCGACCCGAGCAGGCTCGCGAGCTGGGGCTGCGGCTCTGCCTGCATGCGCCGCTCCACCTCGGCGATCTGGACGGCCGCGGCACGGAGCTCATCGACGATCTGGGCGATCACGAATTCCTCGCCCTCGGTGTGCATGTTGAGCGACAGGCTGCGCTTGGCGGCCTCGCGGTACGCCTCGGCGGCTTCCCGCCCGAGCTGGCCCCCGGACGCCTTGTCGAACAGGGACGTGAGCCTGCGGATGTCCGCGGCGGCCGCCAGGCGGGCGGAGGGAAAGGCCTTGATGACGGCCTGGGAGGCTGCGCCAAACAGGTCGCCCAATGTCTTGGCCGCCTCGGGAAATGCCACGTCGAGCTCGGCGATCAGGCGGCGCTTCGCGTCGCTGCTGCGCTCTACCAGGGCTTTGCGGTGCCGTGCAAGCGCCTTGAGCGTGTCCATCGCCGCCAGCGCCGCGGGCGCGGGGCTGTAGCCGCCCTTGCGCAGGACGTTCGCGATCGCGAGCGCGTCGAGCTTGTCGCTCTTGCGCCCCCGGACGTCGGCGGACGCCTCCCGCGACGTGATCAGCGGGTTGATGACGTCCACCCGGTATTGGCGCGCGACGAGGGCGTGGCGGAGCACCTTCCAGTAGTGCCCGGTCGCCTCCATGCCCACGACGACCGACTCCGAACCACCCAGCTCCTCGAGTGCGCCGAACAGCGAGGCGAACCCGCCCGCGTCCTGCGTGAAGAAACGCGGCTGCATGACGCATGCGCCCGCCTCGTTGACCGCAGCAGCGGCGTGTTTGCTCTTTCCGACATCGACACCCACGTAGATCATGTGCTAACTTCTTTCCCGGCCGTGGCCGTTGAGGTTTGACGTAAAAACCAGCAGCCCCACACTGGTTGCGAGATCATGGGTTCGGGCGGCCGCAGCCTCCCGCCCAATCAAGCTATAAGGGGTCATGCTGGAGCGAGTGCAAAGGGGTGCCCTTAGTCTCAAAACAGGGATTTGCTCCCAGTGCGCGACGTAAAAGGTGCACCCCAAAAAAGCATAGCCCAACGGCCCGGCCGCTTGCCAGTCTGGGCTGAAAGAAAAAGTAGCAAAAAGAAAGCCATCCGCACCCCCAGTCCTGTTGATAAGGTTGGCCTTATGGGGCCTTGAAGGGCCCCCGGCCAACTTACCAACAGGCGTGTGGGGGTGCTTATACCAGGCGTCCCGCCTAGCCGCACGCAGGGGCATTGTACGCCGCGCTAAGCGCGGCTAAGAGTAAGCGGGTGGAGTAGGTGTGCCGTTTAAGAGGGAGTTTAAGTGCGGGTTTAAGTGCGCGTGGCTTCGCGCGCAGGAAATTCGAGGACGAGGACGAGGACGAGGACGAGAATTACTGAACCCTGCCCCCTGAATCCTCCGCCGCGAAGACGGGGAAGACCCGCAGGCAGTTGGCCAGCGGGTCGCGCTGAACCGTGACCTTGCAACCGTAGACGCGCCGCAGCAGGGCCGCATCGAGCACGGCGTCCGGCGGGCCGTCGGCGGCCACGCGTC
>CAZYRQ010000194.1:0-4610 GCA_964649455.1 uncultured Lentisphaerales bacterium | reverse complement strand
ACGAAGAGGTGCCAGACGGCGTGGGTGAAGCGCGGGCGCTTCCAGGCGTAGAAGATGACGCCCAGCGAGTAGCAGGCGCCGCCGAGGGCGATCCAGAGGAAGCCCTGCGGGCCGAGGAGCTGCCACATCGGGCGTATGGCGATCAGCACGAGCCAGCCCATAAACAGGTAGGTGAGCGTCGACAAGATCCGGAAGCGGTGGATGAAGATCGCCTGGAAGACGATGCCGAGCAGGGCCAGGCCCCAGATGGTGCCGAAGAGGCTCCAGCCCCAACCCGTCCGCTCCACGGCCAGGGCCAGCGTGATCGGCGTGTAGGTGCCGGCGATCAGCAGGTAGATCGACGAGTGGTCGAGGACGTTCCAGAGGTGTTTCGCGCGTCCCGGCGGCAGGCTGTGGTAGAGCGTCGAAGAAAGATAGAGCAGGCAGAGTGTCGCTCCGTAGACCGCGACGGCTGTCACCCGCATCGGGGCGTGGCGGAGGGCGGCGAAGACGACGCCGACGGCGAGGCAGCCGACGCTGAGCAGCAGGCCGAGGCCGTGCGTCACGGCGTTGGCGATCTCCTCGGGCAGCGTCTGCTCGCGGGGTGGCTCGTGCCGGGTTCCGGGTGTGCCGGGATTCATGGGACACTAGACTACCGCACGCGCGCGGCACATGCAATGCACATGCAACGCTCGGTTTTTACTGTTGGCGCGGATGATGGACTCTGCTAACATGTCACTGTTTTCATCTGGTTGGAATTTTTATCACGGGAGTCGACGAATGAATCTGAGCGATACCTGCAAGCGCGCTCTGGCTGCTTTCCTGGTGGCGGCATCCTGTTTGGGCGGCCTGGCGCGGGCCGAGGACGAAGATTACG
The DNA here is from genome assembly GCA_964649455.1 of uncultured Lentisphaerales bacterium. Classification (GTDB taxonomy): domain Bacteria; phylum Verrucomicrobiota; class Kiritimatiellia; order RFP12; family JAAYLN01; genus JAAYLN01. The sequence continues at coordinate 3,754 of CAZYRQ010000194.1, read as the reverse complement.
CGCGGTGGTACTTCAGCCCCGGAGCCGGGTTCTACCTGACCGAGGGCGATGAACCGGTCGAGGACGGCTTTATTCTGAACCTGCGGCTCGGCTACGACTACAACGAGTGGTGGAGCATCGAGGGAGGCCTGCTGCTCGCGCCCAGCCTGGACGAGCAGTTCTATCCCGATCAAAACGGCCAGCCCGGCAACTCCTGCGTCGATAACCAGCCCGGTGAGCGTTTCGGCAGCACCTGGATGGGAACGGTCTTCGTGGACGCGCTCTTCCACTTCACCCGCTGGGAGCGGCTCGATCCCTATCTCGCCGGCGGTCTCGGCGTGATCCTCTATGGCGATGATGCGCTCGACGACGGCAACGAGAGCATGGCCGGCGTGCTGCGCGCGGGCGGCGGCGTGATGTACCACTTCAACGACCAGTGGGCGATCCGCGGCGACTGGCGGCTCCTGCTGACGACCGACAACACCGAGTTCAACACGGTCGCCGACGCCGGCGTCGTCTGGACCTGGGGCGCGGCCGTGCCGCCGGACATCCTGGCGACGGACGGGCCGATCGACAGCGACGGCGACGGCCTCTCGGACGAGCACGAGCGGCGCATCGGTACCGATCCCTACGACCCCGACACCGACGACGACGGGCTGACGGACGGGCAGGAGGTGCTGACCTACAAGACCGACCCGCTCAATCCCGACTCCGATTTCGACCTGCTGAAGGACGGCGCCGAGGTGCTGACCCACAAGACCGACCCGCTCAACCGCGACACCGACGCGGGCGGGGTCTACGACGGGCACGAGGTGCTCGAGGACAAGACCAATCCGCTCTACGGCCCCGACGACCTGATGATGTTCGAGCTGAAGATCAACTTCGACTACGACAAGTCGGTCATCAAGCCCATGTACTTCGACGACCTGGACAAGATCGTCAAGGTGCTGCGCCGCCATCCCGAGGCCACCGCCCTCATCGAGGGCCATGCCGACCGCCTGCGCACATCGAAGGCCGCCTACAACCGCCGCCTCTCCGAGCGTCGCGCGGAGGCCGTCCGCAAGTACATCGCCGACAAGGGCGTCGACGCCGGACGCATGCGCGCCGTCGGATACGGCTTCGACCGGCCCAAGGTCGCCCACAACCTCGTCACCGGCACGCCCGAGAACCGCCGTGTGGAGGTCTACATCCGCGGCATTGACCGGGCGGCCGTCCTCGAGACGCTGCGGAAGTAGCCGCCACCGGCTGCACCACGCCGCGCCGGGGCAACCCAGCCTGGGCGCGGCGTTTTTGCTGGCACATGAGACTCCTGCAGCGCTACGTGACCGGCAGCTACCTGACCGCCTTCCTCCTGGGGGAGCTGGTGCTGACGTTCGTGCTCTCGATCGGCCTGCTGGTCAAGGCGGCAGAGCTGGTCGTGCGCGGGCTGGAGCCCGCGCTGATCGCGAAGTTTCTGCTGGTCAGCCTGCCGCAGTCGCTGACCTTCACCGTGCCCCTCGCCGCGCTGGTCAGCGCGCTGCTGGTCTTCGGGCGGCTCTCGGCCGACAACGAGATCAGCGCGATGAAGGCCTGCGGCGTCAACCTGTGGCAGGTGATGCTGCCGGTCGCCGGACTCGGCGTGCTGATGTCGGTGCTGTCCGTCCACATCAACAACGAGATCTCGCCCCAGAGCCATTTCGCGCGCCGGAGCCTCTCGGCCAGCGCGGCGTCCGGCGCGGGCCTGAAGCTGCTGCAGCCGGGGCTCTTCATCCAGGATTTTCCGGGCATGACCTTCTGGTTCGCGCGGCGCGAGGGCAACGAGCTCTTCAACCTGCTGATCTTCGACAAATCGCGGAACAACAAGAACCGCGAGATCCGCGCCGAACGCGCGCTGGTGGAGGTGCGGGGCGACGACATCCTCCTGGACATGCGCCAGGTGCGCATCGAGCCGTTCTCCGACACGCAGCCCGGCGCCGTCACGGCGGACCGCCTCACGCAGGTGATTCCCGACGCCATGAAGCCGCGCGTCTACAAGCCGACCGTCTCCTCCATCCGTAAGGGGGAGCTGCAGGCCATGATCGTGGATCTGCAGGCCGAAGCGGTCGCGCTGGATCAGAACACCGCCGTGCTTTCAGCGGAGCGCGACCTGGCGCGGATCGATCTGCGCAAGCGGATTTCGGCCGCGCGCACGGAGCTTCACCGGCGCCTGGCGCTGGGATTCGCGCCGCTGGTCTTCATCCTGCTGGGCATGCCGCTGGGCATTCGCTCGCACCGCCGCGAGTCGAATGTCGGCATCGCCATCAGCATGGCCGTGATGGTGCTCTACTACTCGCTGCTGATCGTCACCAAGTCGGTGGCCAAGCGCCCGGAATTCCACCCGCACCTGCTGGCCTGGCTGCCCACGGTCGTCTGCGGGATCCTGGCCGCCGTCCTGATCCGGCGGAACCGCTAGCCCCCGCGCCGCGCCTACAGCAGGCCGGTCGTCTCGCACCAGGCCAGCGCCTTCTCCAGGCCCTGCTCCGTGGTATGGGTGGGGGCGTAGCCCAGCACGCGCTCGGCCTTGCCGATGTCGAAGCACATGTGCTCGAACAGGAACTCGAGCCCATAGCGCATCTTGACGGTGGGAACCGTCTCGATCAGCTTCTCGGGCGTGACCGTCGCGATCTCCGAACGGCTGTTGAGGCAGGCCTTGGCTGTCTCGAGGTAGCGGTCGAGCGTGATGGCGCGCTTGCTGGAGATGATGAAGGTCTCGCCGCGGACGGCGTCGGGACGGTCGACGGCCCGGGCAAAGGCACTGGCGAGATCCCAGTTGTAGCCCGACTGGATCAGCACGTTTCCACAGGGCGCGAGGGGGACCGGCGCGTGCGATTTGAGCCGCCGGAAGAACCCGATGTCGCGACCGCCCCACAGGTCGAGCGGCACGCGATGCTCGCCGATGATGTTCGTCGGGCAGAAGATTGTCACCGGGAACTGCTCGCGCTCCCAGAGGCCGAGGAAGTGGATATCCATCTCGCACTGGCGGTGGAAGTTGACGGCGGTTTTCTCCCGCCACGGGTGCGACTCGTCGGCCGGCAGGAACCGCAGGGGCACGTAGCGCCCGGTCGATCCGCAGAAGAGGAAGTTGCCGGCGTCGCGGAAGTGCCGCCAGAGCAGGTCGGCGGCCTCGATCGATGGCACGGAATCGATCACGACATCGGGTTTGCGCGGCGCGCAGCCCTCCTGGAGGAAGGCCGGGTCGTGCTTGTTGCCGTGCAGCATCTCGACGCCCGTCAGATCGACCATCGGACGCGTGTTCACGCCGCGGCTCACGCCGATGACCGTGTGTCCGGCATCCACGCAGAGCCGCGCGATGCGTCCGCCGATCTCGCCCGTTGCCCCGAAAACCAGCACTTTCCGCCGCATGTCGAACCCTTTCCGCCAGTCCAGCCCATCCCCAGGCGTGCCTTGTCTGAACGACGTGCTGTATATCACGCTCTGTCGCGGACGGGAAGCGCAAACGTAATCGAGAAGGTAATGAGTCAGCTTCCGGGGGGTGAGCGGGGCGCTTGGTGAGGCGGGCGACAACGCCGCCTCAATGGAGCTCTAGCCTGGCGGAAGAAGCCCTGGAGGCGTTCGAGGCAGGTATCGGCCAGGATGCCCGCGACGACCTCGACGCGGTGGATGAGCGCCGGATGGTCGAGGATGCCGAAGAGGGAATGCCCGCCGCGCTGCGGATCGGCCGCGCCGTAAACGACGGTCGGTATGCGCGCCAGGACGATCGCGCCGGCGCACATGGCGCACGGCTCCTTGGTGACAT
>CAZYRQ010000193.1:0-4626 GCA_964649455.1 uncultured Lentisphaerales bacterium | reverse complement strand
CTGCGGCGCGGATGCCGGCGAAGCGGTTGGCGGCGATCGCCATGCCGGTGCCGGTCGTGCAGATCAGCACGCCGCGCTCGGCGCGGCCGTCGACGATACGCGCGCTGACCTCGCGCGCGTAGTCGGGATAGTCGACGGAACGCGTGTCGAAACAGCCCAGATCCTCGACGTCCGCTCCGTGCCGGCGCAACGCCTCGAGCACCGCCGCCTTGGCCGGAAATCCGCCGTGGTCGCAACCCAATGCAATTTTCATGATAGTCCTGACGATGACATGCTGCGGAAAAAAAAACAGTATAAGGCATCCGGCCCGGTTTTCAAATCCGAATCGGAAGCACCGAATCGGAAGCAGTGAGTGAGTGGTGAGTCGTGAGTGGTCGACCCCATCGACCCCCGGGGGGAGGGTGATCCTCGTCCTCGTCCTCGATCTTCGTCGCAATCTTCGTCAGTCTTCATCCTCGTCGCGATCTTTGTCATGATTTTCGTCGATATTGATCGGGACGAAGATCAGGGAACGACGCTGATCGGGACGCAGATCGGGGAACGACATCAATCGGGATGAAGATCGGGACGAGGACGAGTTGGTTGTCATGTCTAAACCCCCATCTGCCGGGCCGGCGGCAGGGACCAGGCCTGTCCGCGTTTCAGCAGCTCCTCGATGATCGCGCGTTTCAGCAGGTCGAGTCCGAAGCCGGTGCGGGCCGAGACCGGCAGGGCGTGCGGGTGGCGTTCCGTGACGTGCAGCACGGCGTGGTCGGACGTGCCGCGGTCGCACTTGTTCAGCACCAGCAGGTACGGCACCTGCTGCGCTCCGATCTCCAGCAGGGTCGCGTGGCAGACGGCGATGTGGTCGTCCACGCAGGGATAGGCCGCGTCGACGACGATCAACAGCAGATCGGCATGCACGGCCACATCGAGGGTCGACCGGAAGGAGGCCACCAGCGCGTGCGGCAGGTTGCGGATGAAGCCAACCGTGTCGGTCAGCAGGACTTCGCGCGCGGGCGCGAGCCAGGCTTTGCGCGTCTTGGTGTCGAGCGTGGCGAAGAGCTTGTCGTCCACGTAGGCATCGGCGTCGGCGAGCGCGTTCAGCAGCGTCGACTTGCCCGCATTGGTGTAGCCGACCAGCGAGACGAGCGGCCATTCGCGCCGATCCAGGCCGCGCCGCGTCTGCCGTTCCTGGATCGACGCGAGCTTGCGCTTGAGCTCGGCGATGCGGCGCCGCAGCGGCTCGTTGCGGAGCTGGAGGTGGCTCTCGCCGGGGCCGCGGACGTTGGCCTTGCCCTTGAAGCGCTGCTGCGACTCGGTCACCGGAATGCGCTTCAGCAGGAATTCCTGCCGCGCCAGCTCGACCTGCAGTTGAGCTTCCGCTGAACGGGCGCGCCGCGCGAAGATCTCGAGGATGATTTCGGTCCGGTCCAGCACGCGGACGCCGAGCGCCTTGGCCAGGTTGTAGGCCTGGATGGCGCTCAGCTCGTTGTCCGCGACGACCGTGTCGGTGCCGGCGACCAGCGCCTTGAGTTCCTCCACCTTGCCGGAGCCGATCAGTGTGCCGCCGTCGGGTTTATCACGGTTCTGCACGAGCTGGCCGGCCACCTCGAATCCCGCGGTCTCGGCCAGCCGTCCCAGTTCCAGCAGCGAGTCGGCCGCCTCGGCGCGGTCCAGCCGGTCATGCACCACCTGGACGAGGATGGCGCGCTCGACCTGCCGCGTATCATGGAATCTCATGGGAAAATCGTGACAGAACCGCGCCCGCCTGTCAAGGGATGGCCAGCGGAACGTTGATGTCCGCCAGGTTTTAAGCTACAGTGGCAACACGACCCCTTCATGCATGCGCCCCTGACACGCGAGCTATGGCAACTGGTTCCGAAGACGTGCCTCCACCGGGGGCGCCTGTTCAATGCGATGCTCTGGCGTGTCGGTCGTGACGGGGAGTGGGTGGTGAAGGATATCTCCGCTTGTCTCTGGCTCTACCGGTGGACGTTCGGCCGGCTCGCCGTGCGGCACGAGTACCGCATGGTGCGCCGGCTGCAGGGGCTGGCGGGCGTGCCCCGGGACCCGTTCCGGATCGACGGCTGCGCATGGGGTTACCGCTACATCGACGGCGGCATACTGCACCTGCTGGACGGCGCGCGCTGCGGTCGGCCGTTCTTCCTGGAACTGGAGCAGATCGCCCGCAGCGTCCATGCCCGTGGCATCGTCCACCTTGACCTGCGCAACGCGCGCAACGTCCTCGTGGATGCGCAGGACAAGCCCCACGTCATCGACTTCCAGGCCGCCCTGTGCACGCGGCACCTGCCGGGCGCGATCCGGCGCTATCTGGAACGGCTCGACCTCTCCGGTGTCTACAAGCATTGGCTGATCCGCGACGGCGCGACGCTGGACGCCGCGCGCGGCCGGATCCTCTGCTGGCAGCTCCGCCTGCGCCACTGGTGGCCCTTCCGCGGCTACCGCCTGCCCGGACGCCGCGCCCTCTACCAGGAGGAAGTCGCGTTTCTCCAACGCTGCCGCGGGGAGCGGGATCGCGACCGCAGCGGCGGGGCGCCGGACGCGCCCGCCGCGCCGGAGAATCAAGCCTAGCCCGTCTGGTTGCCGGAGTCCTGCGCCATGTCTGCCGTCACTGGAATCAACACCCTCTTCAACCATCCCGGCCTGCGCCGGTTCTTCGTCAGGGCGCGCGCGCCGCTGGGGCTGCTGGCCCTGCTGGCGGCCCTGACGCTCATCCGGCCCTCGGACTGGTTCTGGGCCGGCATGGCCGTCTCGCTGGCGGGCGCCGCCGCCCAGGCGTGGTGCTTCGCCTGCATCATGACCTCGCAGGAACTCGCCGTCAACGGACCCTACCGCTTTGTGCGCAACCCGATGTATCTGGCGCGCTACATCCTGATCCTGGGTACGGCGCTGATGCTCGATCCGACCCGGCCCTGGCGCTGGCTGGCACCAGCGGCGCTGACCCTCGTCTACCTCGGCTTCATGCACAACCGCGTGCGGCGGGAGGAGCGCAAGCTGGCACCGATCTTCGGCGAGGCCTACCAGCGCTACCTGCGCACCGTACCGCGCTTCATTCCCTCCCTCAAGCCCTTTCCAGAGGGCCGCACGCGCTACTGGAATCCGGCGGCCTTCCGGCGCAACCATGGCGCGCGCAACCTGGCGGCGGTGCTGGCCGGACATGCCTTCGCCTATCTGGCCGTCTACCATTTCATGCCCCTCTGGGCGTCAGGCTGAAAGACGGGGCGCGTGACCGCGTGCCGCCGCCACCCGAACCATGAAACCCTTGCCTGAACGCACCATCGCCGTCTCCAGCCTGCAGGAACTGTGGGCGCTAGCCGCCGAGCTGGCCGGACACTTCCGGTGCCACGGCGGCGTCGTCGCCCTGCACGGCGATCTGGGCGCCGGCAAGACCGCCCTGGTGCAGGGACTGGCCGCCGCCCTCGGCGTCGCCCAACCCGTTACCAGCCCGACCTTTGCGCTGGTGCTCGAATACCCGCTGCCCGATGGCCGCCGTCTCGTGCACATGGATCTGTATCGCCTTCAGGCACCTGAAGCGCTGGAAACCATTGGTTTCGAGGAGTATCTGGAGTCGGACGGCATCATCGCCATCGAGTGGGCTGAACGTGCCGCAGGGCTGCTGCCTGCGGCCACGCTGCACGTCGACATCCGTCTGTCGGAAACGTCACCCGGAACGCGGTTGATCTCGCTGCGAGCGTGTTCCGGGTAACCCCGGCGCGGCCTCGGCCCGCCTAGATTCCCGAGAATCAACGAACAACGGCCGATTATGGGGCTTCCATACCAAATCTTGTGGACAAAGCCTTGCCCACCACTATATATTGGGCTGCACAGGCCAAGTTAGGGGTTCTTAAAATCCCCGTCACGATGAGTTTACTCCCGGTCGGGGGCGGGTTTTTTCACCGCCTGCGGCGGATCATCTTTGAGGATCATGCATGAGCACCGAGTCGCTTCAGGATTATGTTTTCACGTCGAAATACAGCCGCTATCTTCCCGACAAGATGCGCCGCGAGACCTTTGAAGAGGCGGTTGACCGGGTGATCGACATGCACCGCCGCCATTTCGCGTCGCGGGGGATGGAGATCGAGGATCTGCTGGCCATCTGCGAACGTGGCATGAAGAACCGGCTCATGCTGGGGAGCCAGCGCGCCATGCAGTTCGGGGGCGACCCGATCCTGCGCAAGCACGCGCGCATCTACAACTGCACCACCTCCTACTGCGACCGTCCGCGCTTCTTCCAGGAGGCGCTCTGGCTGCTGCTCTGCGGGTGCGGCGTCGGCTTCTCGGTGCAGCGCCACCATGTGGCGAAGCTCCCGGGCATCGGCCGCCCGGCCGGCGGACATCTGACGTTTGTCGTACCCGACACCATCGAGGGCTGGTCGGATGCCCTCGGCGCCCTCCTCTCCGGCTACTTCACGTCGGACCAGCCGCTACCGGACTTTGCCGGCAAGGTTGTCGCGTTCGACTACTCGCTCGTCCGCCCCAAGGGACGCCCCATCTCGTCTGGCATGGGGCGCGCGCCGGGTCCCGAGCCACTCGCGCGCAGCCTCGAAATCATCCGCAAGCTGCTGGATCGCTGCCTCGAGGCGGGGCAGACGCGCCTGCGGCCGGTCGACGCCTACGACATCC
>CAZYRQ010000192.1:0-4643 GCA_964649455.1 uncultured Lentisphaerales bacterium | reverse complement strand
TGAGCGCCAACGTCGACGGCGGCGACGCCCACAACGCGGCGCAGCTCAAGGCCAACGCCCACCGCATCCATTACATGAACTGACCGCTTGACCGCAGCATCCGGAAGTGGCGGACGTCGTCCGCTGACTGATGGACGAGAGGCTCGACGCCTTCCAAGCCGACGTCCTCCATGTCGGCTGCGACGAGGTCTTCGAGATCGGGCACTGTCCGCGCTGCCGGGGAATCCCCACGGCCACGCTCCTTGCGGATTGGATCAACACCCACAAGCTGACCGGCGTGCTGCAGCCCAGTTGGTATGCCTCCGCCTGCATCTGCAGCGCGCTGTTGGACAAGCCCGGATGCGGGGACGAGCAGGCCCGGCAGGTCGCCGCTTCGTTGCTTGGCGGCGACAGCCCCCGGCGACGAGGTGGTCGTTTCCAATGGCACGTATGCGATTGCGTCGACCATCAATCTGACGCAGGCCATCACGTTACGGGGTGTCTCCGCAGTTCCTTCGGATGTCACGCTGGACGGTGCGGGACAGCAAGCCGCCTCGCCGCTCGTCAAGTTCAGCAATTCCGGCGCGACGGTCGCGGGCTTGCGCGTGTACCGCGGCGGCAGCAACAACAGCTCGGGCGGCGCCGTGTGGATGGCTTCCGGCGGCACGCTGACCAACTGCATCGTCGACGCGAGCCAGGTCACCGGCAACGCAAACATAACCGGCATCGGCGTCTATATCAACGGAGGCGGGCTTGTCACCGGTTGCACGATCAAGAATTCCGCGGCGCGGCTGACCGGTGCCAATACCGCAGTCGGTGTCTACATTGCGGACGGCACGCTGGAGCGCTCGCTGGTGACCGGTTGCTATCGCTCGGATTATGAGGACAGCATAAACACGCTCGGCGTCGTGTATCTCGCGAAGGGAACGGTGAAGAACTGCACCATAGCCGGAAATAGGGTTTCGCATTACCCGCTCTATGTGGCAGACAGCGCCACCTGCATCGTGAAGGACTCGATCGTGTGGGGAAATGTCGCGTTGCGCGATTCCTCGGACGGACGCCCCAATGTCCGGATCGGCGCGAACGCCCAGGTGACCAACCTGTGCACGACCGGCTCGTTCGGCACGAGTCCGGTCAATGCAAACCCGTGCTTCACCGACGCCGCCAACAGAGATTTCACGCTGATGCCAGGGTCGCCCTGCATCGGCGCCGGTACGGACGGCGGCGATCTGGGCTACCAGCCGTTCGACACCGCCAGGAAAGCCCTGGGCGTCAAGGCCAGCGCCTATAGCGGCAGCGATTCGCTCGCGGCGACGGTGACCCTGACGGCGAACGGGTATGATCTGACCGGCGCGACCGTCACCTGGGAGGGACTTGCTGAAACCGGAACTTCGTTCACCCACACATTCGATCCCGGAACCCATACGCTCAAGGCGAACGTGACGCTCGCCGACAATACGACTCTCACGTCCACTCTGACGGATGCGATCCGTGTCTGGTCGACGGCCCCCATGTATGTGGATGACGACAGCGTCAATCCGGTTTCCCCCTACTCCTCGCCGGCGACCGCGGCGAAGACGATCGACGCGGCACTAGCCCTGGCTGGCGAAGGTTCGACCATCTACGTCACCAACGGAACCTACACGCTCACGAAAGACTACAATATTCTCGATGCGATCAAGATCATCGGAAACGGCGAACACGCCCAGACCGTTTTCAAGGCCGCCAGCAACTGCCGGTTCTTCTATCTCGGCCATGCGGGAGCGCTGGTGTCGGGACTTTATATGACCGGCGGGAAAGCGGCCCGGACGGGCGGCGGCATCTACATCGCGGGGAACGGCGGCACGGTCTCGAACTGCACCATCAACGCCAGCAAGACCGACGCGAATGTGGCGGACGGCGGCGGCCTGAGACTCGCGTCGGTGAATGCGGTCTGTACCCACTCCTGCATCATGAACTGCGGCAACACGGTTGGCTACGGTCATGGCGCCGGCGTCTACATCGACAACGGCACGCTCGCGGACTGTCTCGTGATTTCCAACAAGCCCAGCACGTACGCCGGCACTAATGCCCGCGGCGGCGGCGTCTACCTGGCGGCGAGTACCCCAAACGCGAAGGTCGTCAACTGCACGATTGCCGCCAATACGGCGTATGAGGGTGGAGGACTCTACCGAACGGCCAATGCGGGTTACGTTCTCAACACGCTCGCCTTCGGCAACACCTCCACGTCCGGCGAAAACAATCTCATTTCCGCCGGGGGCGCGACGCGCCCGGATGCCACGAGTTTCAGCAACTGCTGCTCATCAGTGGCAATCGGCGCAAACGGGCAGGTCGTCACAGCGGCGCCGTATGAGCTGCCGACCTACGCACTGAGCGGCACAGCGGGTGCTAAGTGCATTGACATGGGGTGCAACGACCATGTCGTTTCGACCAAGGACTATCTCGGACAGACCCGCATCTTCAACAATACAGTTGATATCGGCGCGATGGAATACTGTGTAGCGGCCGTGGTTCCGGGCTTTCTGGCGGATGTGCGCGAGGCCGCCGGCGAGTACGAGTTTACGTTGACCGCCTCGGTTCAGGGCGCCGGCATCGGCCAGTGTATCTGCACCTGGTACTTCGACGGTTTAACCGAAGCGGCGGGGACGGGTGCCGTATTCAAGAAGACTCTCGGGGTTGGCCGACACAGCGTGAAGCTCGTGGTCAGTTACAGCGGGGCCGACTACACGCATGAGGAGCCGGCCTACCTCACGGTCTATCCGATTGACGCCTATGCGGACATCACCTCCACCGGCGCCCAGTGGCCCTACGATTCACCAGCCAAGGCGGCATCCAACCTCAATGCAGCCGTGAACGAGGTGCTGAAGCCGGGCGTGACGCTCCATGTCGCCGCAGGGCGCTACCCCATCACCAGCACGATCTATGTCGGCGATGGACGGCGGCTCATCGGCGCGGGCATGGACGCCACCTGCATCTACGCAAACCGTGACAGGCAGGTGATGGTAATCAATGGCACCGATGCGTATGTTGAAGGGGTGTGTGTGTCCAATGGCTCGGCCCGCGGCGGCGGCGTCTACATCTACGGCGACGGCGGCACCTTCACCCGCGGCAAGGTCGCCGATTGCCAGGGCGCACCAAATCAGAGCGGCGGCGGGGCGCTCATCACGGGTTCGAAATCGAAGATTTCCAAGTCGGTGATCGTCGGCAATCGCACGTTTTCTTACACCGGCGCGGGGGATTCGGTGGGTACCGACAATAGCGGCGGCGGCGTCGAGATCGACGATTCCGCTATTCTGGAGAACTCTCTGGTGATCAGCAACAAGGCCAAGAATGCCGGGGGTGTGCTGGTCATGGGCAGTGGCAAGGTTCGCAACTGCACGATTGTCGGCAATTCAACGGGAACGATTGATCACGGGCTCAGGGAGGGTTGCGGCGGTGTGTCGGTGCGTTCCGGATCGGTGGTGAACTGCATCATCCGGAACAACGTCGATGCGGTTGTTACCGATCCCACGAGCCTTTACCACAACGTCGTCGGTCAGACGGCCTCCTGCGCCAACTGCTGCGTTCCGGTTTCCTGTGGTTCCAACTGCGTCACCAACGATCCCTGTTTCAAGAATCCGGCAGTCGGCGACTACCGTCTGCGGGGCACGAGCCCGTGCCGTGATGCCGGGGTGTACCAGAGTTGGATGGAGGGAGAGACCGATTTCTTCGGCAACCCCCGATCCTACAACGCCAAACGTTGCGACATCGGTTTCCACCAGTCGCCGCGGCAGGGCACGCTGATGTACATCCGGTGAGCAGGAATGGCATTCCTGCTTTTCCTGGTGCATGCGTGTGGGGGTGTGGGAGTAGCAAGGCTCGGAGGGACAGGCTGCACAGGTGGGGCGACGGCGTCCCCGCCTAGCCGCAGTGATGGAGCGTGCGGGCTCGCCAGCGGCGGCACGGCGGCACGGCGGCACATGGCGGTGCATCCCTGCGTGCGGCTAGGCGGGACGCCGTCGCCCTGACCGTCAACTGAACCTTGCGTTACGGCGAACCTCCTGGCGTCCGTTCGGTGCGGATGATGCGCGGCTGTGAGAGATGCAGTTCGCCGGAGGCCGGCGAGTAGACCAGCAGGGTGATCCGCTGGATCGCCGCGCGCGCGGGCAGCAGGTCGCGGTACGCCCAGCCTCCAGCCTCGGTCTTGAAGGTCGCCTCGCCACAGGGAAAGAGCGCGAGGTTGTCGCCCGGCTTGATGTAGACGGGACGCGATTCGAAGTAGCGATCCCCGACCGTGAAGGCCAGCGCCAGCCGCGCGCCACCACGCAGCTCGCTCTTGACTTGCAAGGTGACAACATCGTCGACCGTCACTTCCACGGGCGGTTCCTGTGGCAGGGAGAACACGCACTTTTGCTGCGCGCCGACGGTGAAGGCGAGACGGGCCGCTGCTTCGGCTAGGGTTAGTTCCCCTGTGTCGCTCCACTCTTCCCGCTGCCATGGCGCGCCGGCGGCGAAAATCGGCAGGGGACGCGTCGTGCCGGCGGGCGCCGTGGCTGACGCCGCCTCGCGCTGCTGCCGCAGGGTGGTGGCGGTTCGGTCCACGAAGGACGCCTCGCCCTTGCCGTGCGTCAGGAAGTAGAGCGTCAGGTTGACCCCCATGCGGATGGCGCCCTCCTGCATCTCCC
>CAZYRQ010000191.1:0-4646 GCA_964649455.1 uncultured Lentisphaerales bacterium | reverse complement strand
GCGCGGTGGGTGATGAGCGGCTTGCCGGCGGCGTCCGCGAGGGTGAAGACGACGTCGTAGGGGCCGTAGGCCTGCTGGCGGAAGACAAAGGCGCGTTCCGTCGCGCCGGAGAAGCGCTCGGTGAAGGTTTCGGGCGCCACCGTGCCGTCGCGAGCCGCAGCGGTGCAGGTCACCGTGTAGGCGGCCTTGTCACCGGGGCGGACGGCGGTCGCCCGGACCGTGAAGCCCGCCTGCTCGTCTGGGTAGTAGGTGTTGTCGACGCGCGCGGGGAGCACGACGAAGTCGACGGGCGAGCGCTCGAGCGTGGCCGCGAAGACCTGCACGGAACTGAAGGTCTCGTAGTCGGGCGAGCGCTTGCGGCTCAGGTAGTAGGTGTCCTTGCGGTAGGTCGGCCCCAGGAACTCGAAGTCGAGGTTGGGCAGTTCCTGCATCATGAGCACGTCCTGGATGGCGCCGGCGTCGAAGTCGAAGGCGACCTCGTAGAGCGGGACGTCGCCGACCTTGCCGACGGCGCGGACGTTGGCGGGGAGGGGCGCGTCCGATCCGGGGGCGGGGAGGCGGACGGTGGTGTCGCAGACCGCCTCGGAGCGTCCGTCGCCCGCGCGGAACTGCGTGAGGCGCGCGGTCACGACGGGCAGGAAGTCGGCGGGGGCGCCGGGATCGACCGCGCAGAGGGCGTGGGCGCGGATATACTGGCGGGTGGGCACGGCGAAGTGCATGCTGGAGGGCATGGCGTCGAAGGCGCTGCGCTGGAGGTAGCCGTTGCACTCGAGGGCGAAGGAGCCGAGATTCTCGCGGCAGAGGGCGAGATTGAGGGCGTTGGCGGGGTCGGCGGGCAGGAAGGGCACGGTACCCTTCTGGTACTCGACCTTGCCGGTGAGCGTACCGAAGGGGCGGCCGAGGCCGTTGACGTCCAGCGGGAGGTGGAGGCCGGAGCCGACGGGCTGGCCGGCGGGCTCGGCCCGGACAAGGCGCACGCTCGATCCCGGGCCGCCGAGCGCGGCCGTGAAGCCGGCGAGGGGGGCGGCCAGCGGCAGGTCGCCGGCGTACTTGGCGTCGATCCAGACCTCGTAGTTGGTGGCTACGCCCGTGGCGCGGAAGGCGATCTCCAGGGTGTGGTTGTCGGCGGCGGGGAAGGCGTCGAGGTGCGCGAGGATCTCGGCGAGTTCGGGCGGGTTGTAGCGGTAGTCCGGGCGCGGGCGGGTGTAGACGGAGAAGCCGCGGCGGAAGTTGGGCGAGGAGACGGAGAGGAGCAGGTTGGAGATGGCGGCGGTGCCGGAAACGGGCTTGAAGCTCCCGGCCGCCGCATCGTAGGCGCGGTAGCCGAAGGGGGCCTGCCCGTCCCGGGCGCGGAAACCGATGGGGTGCGAAGCGCCGTTCAAGAGCGTGAGGTTGATCACGTCGTCCTTGCGGCGGGTGTCGGCGGAGGAGCGGTAAGCCAGGACGAGGCCACCGAGCGGGGCGGTGTTGGTGTAGGCGCCGGGGGCGGCAGCCGGAGTTGCGGCGCGCGCGGAGGCCGTCGCCGCCGCCAGCTTCCCGGCGTAGGTGCGGAAGGCGTAGGGATCCGCGTGCGTGGCGTTCTCGGCGATGCGGATGGAGTCGAAGCTGACGGCCACGTCGGAGGCGAAGTTGTAGCCGGCCAGCCGGCCGGCGGGGAGGGTGGCGGCGCACTCCCCGGCGAAGACGCCGCCGCGGTAGAGGAAGAGACGCGCCTGGCGTCCCTGCACCTCGATCAGCGCCGGGTTCCAGTTGCCGTCGTTGAAGAAGCCCTTCTGGTCCGCGGCGGGCGCGGCCGCGGGGGCCGTGCCGAAACGGGAGCCCGCCTCGTCGACGGTCAGCACGACTTCCTCCGGCTGCTTCAGGTCGCCGAAATAGAGCTTCAGTTTGAAGGCGTGCGGCGCGTCGCTGCGGCCGAAATTGAAGGCGAAGGCGAAGGTGTAGCGTTCCGTGGCCGGCGGGTTGTGGACGGGGAAGGGCGTTTTGCGCGCGTCGCCGCTCGCCTTCGAGAGCGAGAGGGCTTTGAGCGAGGCGGGTGACTCGGAGACGGAGACGCCCGTGCTGAAGGCGGCGACCGCGTCGCCGTAGCCGTCAAACTCCTCCTGATAGACGGTCTTGACGGTGGCGGCGGAGAGGGCCGCCGCGCCGAGGGCCAGCGCCGTGGCGGCGGAGAGCGGGCGGGTGAGTTGGTTGGTAGTCATCGGTCGTCCTTGCCGTAGCGGTGGAGGTATCCGTCCGGCAGGGGGCAGGCGGCATGCACGCCCTCGCCCCGTGTCGGTTCCAAAACAACGGCCCAGAGCCTATCCCACCCGGCCCCCCGGCGCAAGCGGTTTCGAAGCGCCCGGTTTCGAAGCGCCCGGGTATCCGGAGTATTCGGTTGGCCTCAGGGGTGCGCGTAAAGGCAGCGCACGGTGAGGCGGGCGGGAGAGAGGTGTGGGGGTATGGGAGCAAGCACGGAACAAGGTGGCGCAGGCATGCCTGTCTGCGCGGACAGGCAGGAATGCCTGTCCAACCTTGTTGCATGGGCTGGCAAACATGCCACCGGGGAACTTTCTGCCGACAGGCAGGCGGCGGCCTCCCGTGCGCACCGGCTCTCTGTTCACCCCGCATGTGCCCTGGAGCCCGCGGTCTTCGCAGGTTGATGTAGGATTTCCCGCGCCTGGGGAGTGCCTGGGTTTTGGACTGTGCGCGCCCGCGCGCGCTTTCTGCCCCGCCACTTGCGGCGGTAGAAACCAGATCGAAGGTGGTGGTTCAAAAGCGCCTGTGGTCAACCGGCTACCGCACTCGGCTGCAGCACTCGTCTGGTTCGGATTGACACGGCGGGGCGGGCTTTGCGAGACTCTGGGCACATGAGCGCACACAAGACGATTCTCTTCCTCGGCGACGGAATGGCCGACGAACCGATCGCCGCCCTCGGCAACCGGACCCCCCTGCAGGCGGCCGCGACCCCGGCCATGGATTGCATCGCGCGCGAGGGCCGCAGCGGCACGCTGCTGACGCTGCCCGACGGCTATCCCACATCGAGCGACGTGGCCAACATGTCGGTGCTCGGCTGCGACCTGGCCACGGAGCTTTGCGGCCGCGGTCCGCTCGAGGCCGCCAGCCGCGGCATCCCGCTGGGGCCGCACGACGTCTGCTTCCGCGTCAACCTCGTCAGCGTCGATGCGGAGGGCCGGCTGAGCGACTTCTCCGGGGGGCACATCGCCCAGGCCGACGCCGACGAGGCGATCCGCCTGCTGAACGCCGGCCTGGGCACCGACCGCATCCGCTTCCACCGCGGCGTGAGCTACCGCAACCTGCTCGTGCTCTCCGGGCCCGAATTCACGGCCCAGGTCCGCTGCGACAAGCCCGACGACAACCCGGGCAACCCCGTGGCGGAACACCTGCCGCGGGCCGCCGCGCCCGGGGGCGAAGCCACCGCCGCGCTGCTGCGCGACCTCATCGCCCGCGCCGCGGTCATCCTCCGGGGGCGGACGGCCAACGGCATCTGGCCCTGGAGCGGCGGACAGGCCGGCGCCCTCCATCGCCTGGACGACCGCTACGGCATCCGCGCGGCCGTCATCTCCGCTGTCGACGTGATCAACGGTCTGGGGCGCTGCATGGGGATGGACGTCATCCCGGTCGCCGGCGCCACCGGCTACATCGACACGAACTACGAGGGCAAGGCGGATGCCGCCCTCGCGGCGATCCGCGACCACGATTTCGTCTACGTCCACGTCGAGGCGATCGACGAGGTCTCGCATGCGCAGGATCTGGCGCTCAAGCTCCGGACGATCGAGGACTTCGACCGGCGGCTGGTCGCGCGCGTCATGGCGCGCGTCGATCCCGCCACGACCTTGGTCGTGCTGCCCGACCACCCCGTGCCCCTCGCCACCGGCCGGCACACTCGCACCCCGGTGCCCGTGGCCGTCCGGCGTCCGGGACTCGTCCCAGATGCGGTGAACAGTTTCGACGAGATCGCCTGTCGCCAGGGCGCCCTCGGCGCGCTGCGCGGCTCTGAACTGATGGATCTACTCTTCACGCGCCGCTGAAGCGGTTGCCCAAGCGGGGTGCGCGGAGAGGCGCATGCTGCGCGGGCGCGCCGCTGGTTCATCCGCGCCTCAATCGTCGACCGCAAAGGATTTCAAGTCGCGCGGGACCTACGGAACCGCGCACCCAGAGAAAGACCGGTGGACGCGTCGGGCGACGATCACAATGCACGAGACAAGAACGACCCGCCGTGGACAACGGATTCCACGTTCCGTCTCTTCCGTTCGCCCCCTCTGCGTCTGCGCCTCTGCGCCTCTGCGTTAGCTTTTTCGAGGACGAGGACGAGCCAGTGTCCCGCCCGCTCCGCCTGCGCTCCCTGCGCGCTCCCCGGTGATTAAAACACCACAGCGCGCGAGTCGCGGAAGCACTGCAGCCAGCCGGCGATATACGCGGCTTGGAGTCGGCGCACCGGCTCGGTGAAGTGCACGTGGTCGCAGAACAGATCCTGGCCGAGGCTTTGCGTGAAGGTATGCAGGTCGATCATCGGCACGCCGTGGGCGGCCATGACGGCATCCGCAGCCCGGTTGTAGGCGTCGCAATCGGCAGCGAACCGGTGGAACTCGGCGCAGCGCGCGTTGTGGATGCGCTCGTCGCAGGGCGTCGTCCGGATCCAGACCATC
>CAZYRQ010000190.1:0-4652 GCA_964649455.1 uncultured Lentisphaerales bacterium | reverse complement strand
ACAGGCAGGCGGGCGGGTGTCCGTGCCCCTGAAAAGCGATTTCTTATCAATCCCTCCATTGCCTTATTTTTGCTTGCGCTTAAGTCCGCAGTTTGCAATAATTTTTTTCGTTGCCCGAATCACAGCCGTCGGCCGGGTGGCCGAAACGGCGCCTCTTTTTTTCACGGACGACATTTGCAATGCCCGCGGCTGAGGCTCGCGAGAGCGTCAGCCGGGGGTTTGCAATTACCTCAGGAGGAAGAAACAATGCGCATGATTTTCAAGAAGATGGCTTTTTCCTTTGCGGTTGGCGTGGCGTTCGCGGTGGGGGCGGCGCACGCCGAAACCGTGCAGGTCTCCACGGTTGCCGAACTGACGGCGGCGGTCGCGGGGACGGCGGACGAGATCGTCTTGCTCCAGAGCGGCAGCCCGTACGCGCTGACGGAGAAGATCACCATATCGCGCACGCTGACGCTTCGCGGCGAGACGGGGGATCCGGCGGATGTTGTCATCAACGGCAGCGGGACATCGGGCCTCCTGACCTGCACGGCGCTGGTTCTCAGTGACGCGATGGCGTCCGTCGAGGGCATCACCTTCAAGAACTGCAAGGCCGAAAACGCCGGCGGCGGCGTGCGCGTGACGGCGGGTCTCGTGCGCAACTGCGTCTTCGACAATGGCTATCATGGCGGTAATTCCGGCTGCAGTGGTTGCGGTGTTTACATCAACGGCAGCTCGGCCGTTGTCACGGACTGCGTCATCAAGAACTGCCATGTCGGCATGACGGGCGGCGGCAACGGCATCGGCGCCTACATTACAGGCGGGGGAATGCTGGCGAACACGCTTGTGACCGGGTGTTATCGCGATGCCTATCCTTATGCTGTCGATACGACCGGCATCGTCTATCTCGACAAGGGAACCGTCGCGAACTGCACGATTGCGAAGAACACGCTCGCGACGAGCGCACTTTACGTGAACAACAGCTCTTCGTGCGTCGTGAAGGACACGATCTGCTGGGACAACGTCGCGTTGCGCGAATGGCGCGCGGGGCGCCCGAACATCGCCGTCGGCGGCGCGTCCGCCCGGATTTCGAATGTCTGCGTTGGCGCGGCCATCGGCACGGATCCCATTCTCGGAAACCCGATGTTCGCGGATGCCGCCAATGGCGATTTCACGCTCATGCCGGGGTCGCCCTGCATCGGCGCGGGCACGGACGGATGCGACCTCGGCTACAAGCCGTATGACGGGGCGAAGGACGCGCTCGGCATCGCCGTCGGCAGCTTCGTCGGCACAAACACACTTGAAACGACCGTTTCGCTACAGGCCTCGGGTTCCTATAACCTGACGGGCGCGACCGTCACCTGGGAGGGCCTTTCCGAGACGGGCGCGTCGTTTACCCACACGTTCGGCCCTGGCAAGCACACGCTCACGGCGCATGTCACCTTCGCGGACACCACGACGGCGGACGTCACGCTCGCCGATGCAATCACGGTTGGCCATTCGGGCATTTATGAGGTCTCGGCGGTTGAAGATTTGCTGGAGCTTCTTGAAACGCCCGCGGACGGCCTTGTCATCCATCTGGCGGAAGGCACCTACAAGCTTGATACGCCGATTGGTCTTTACGATCGCGTTTCCATCATTGGCTCGGACGACCCCGAAAAGACGGTTATCGACTTGCAGGCCAAGAACCGCGTGCTGAACATCGGCCACAAGGACGCGCTCGTCGCGGGTGTCAAGCTCTACAACGGCAAGTCGCAGCGCGACGTCGGCGGCGTCTATATCCACGGGAACGGCGGCACGGTCTCGAACTGCGTCATCAAGAGCTGCACGCCGGGCACGAACTGCTCGATCGGCGGGGCGCATCTGAACGCGAAGGACGCGCTCATCACACACTCCACCATCGCAAACTGCACGACGACGGACAATTCGCCGAACTACAAGGCAGGCGGCGTTCAGCTCACTTATGGCACGCTGGCCGACTCGCTCGTCATTTCCAACCGCTGCGGCGGCGTGGGCGGCGGCATCTATCTGGGGACGGCGACGGAAGACGCGAAGGTCGTCAACTGCACGGTCGCGAAGAACTCGTCCGCGAAGGGGGCGGACGGTGGCATTTCGCGCGTGAACAAGGCCGGCTACGTCGTCAACACGATCATTTACGGCAACACCTCCGTCTCCGGCCAGGCCAACTTCACCGCTGGCAGCGACGCCGCGACACATGTTCTCTGCTGTGCGTCCGACGCGGCGTTCGGCACCGACGGCGTCGCGCTGGCGATGGCACCTTACGATCCGGTCACCTACGAACTCGACCCGAAGAACGCCGACAGCTGCATCAACCACGGCACGAACGACTTTGTCGTCTCGTATCAGGATTTCTTCGGCAATCCGCGTATTTTCAATGACATTGTCGATATCGGCGCGTACGAATACGCGAGTACGGAGATTGTGCCGGGCATCACGCCGAGCGTGACGGAGGCTGCGGGCGCGAGCGAAGTGACCTTCACGGCGACCGTTCAGGGCGCGGATCTGGACGATTTCCGGGTCTTCTGGTATCTTGACGGGGCGGAGACGCCCGCCTTCGAGGGCGAGACCTATACGGTGACGCTCGGCGTCGGCAGGCATGCGGTTCGCCTTGTCCTGAATGGGCAGGGCCAGTCCTACGAGCACAGCGAGGATGCCGGCTTCGTGACCATCTACCCGACAGATGCCTACGTTGATGTCTGCTCGACGACGGCCGAGTGGCCCTTCGATACGCCCGCCACGGCGGCCAGCAACCTGAACGAGGCGGTGACGCAGACACTTCGCAGCGGCGTGACGCTGCACATCGCCGAGGGTGACTACCGCGTCACGAACACAATCACCGTCGGCGAGGACATGACGGTTGTCGGTGCGGGGCGGGAGGCGACCTGCGTCTATTCGAGCGGAACGGAGGGGATGCGCGTCTTCGTGATCAACGGCCGGGACGCGCTCGTCTCGTCGCTCTGCGTGTCGAACGCGCTGCAGGTGCAGGGCGGCGTCTGCATCAGGGGCGAGGGTGGTGCGTTCGAGGACGGAATGATCGTGAAGTGCAGGGGAACGACGAACCTTGAGGGTGCCGGACTGATGATCGAGAACGCGAAAGGCCGCGCGTCGCGCTGCATCATCGCGGACAACGCGACCTATTTGACGTCGGGCGCGGATACGGTTGGCATCGATCACACGGGCGCCGGCGCGTGCATTCACGGCGGCATTCTCGAGAACTCGCTGATCGTCGGCAACAAGGCGCGCAATGGCGCCGGCGTGATGGTGAACGACGGTGGCACGATTCGCAACTGCACGGTTGTGGGCAACGTGGCGGGCTCGGCCGCTGGGAATGAACACGAAGGGTGCGGCGGCGTTGTCATCCGCAATGGCAGCGCGGTCAACTGCATCATCGTCGACAATCTTGATACGCTCGTCGGCGACCGGACATCCGCCGCCTCCAACGCGAAGGGCAGCGGTTTCTCGCACTGCTGCGTCCTTGGCGGCGTCGGCACGGATTGCGTGACGGACGATCCGATGTTCAGGGGCGCCGCAAGGGGCGATTACCGTATTTCAAGCAGCAGCGCCTGCGCGTCCGCGGGCCTCTACCAGGACTGGATGGACGGCGCGGTCGACTTCTTCGGCGTTCCCCGTGCGACGGCGAGCCACAAGGTCTCGATTGGCTTCAGCCAGGCCGCCAGCGCCGGCACATGTTTCCTGGTTAGGTAAGGCGCTGCGTTGGCGTTGCCGCCGCCCTTTGTGACGGCGACAGGTGCCGTCGGCGCGATGGGGTGAAGTCCGGGAACGATAAAAAACATTTTTCGTTCTGGTGCGGATTTACTATCCAAACCAGTGCAGTTTTCAATTGTTTTCTCAGGCAGAACGGTCAGGCTCTGCGCCGCGGTATCCCGCGACGCAGCAGCCTATGGTTGTGTGCCGGGCTATCTGGTCTTCCAGTAGTCTGGATCACGATGCAGGTGCATGACCGCCATGATGACGATTGCATCCGGTCGATCCCTGAAGAGGACACCAAACGGAAACGTCTTCGTGAGGCAACGGCGAACATCAAGGTCGACAGTGGGGAAGAGATGGGGGTTGACCGCGATACGGTTCACAGCATCCTGCACCGCCGTCAGAAACCGTCTGCCGAGGTCAGGCTGTTGCGTCTCATAGTACGCCGCAGCCGCGACCATCTCGGATACCGCATCACTATGGAAACGGACAGCCTTCATGTCATTGCGGCATACGCCTTGGTAAAGACTGCATCGGCATCACGAATCTCCGCCGTTCCCCGGTCCATCTCCGCACAACGCCGACGGACCTCCTTCCGCCATTCGGAGGAAAGCGGAGGTGCGTCACGTACATCAAGGCTTTCGATTAGCTTCTCGGCAACGAATGCACGCAAGGAGACTGGAAGACCCAGCGCTTCCAACACGACTTTCTCAGCGGTAGTGCTCATGGAAATATCGTACTCCTTGCCGTGCCCGGCATCAATCCATTTCCCTCATCCATTTCCCTCATCCTCTATCCCGCGAACGCCCACGCTCTCCCTCACCTTGACCGTCCGCGGGCAAGGTGTAGGTGAGCAGCGTGTTGTTGGGCTATCCTATCTTATTGCTGTGCGCGGAGTCCATCCCGCAGTTTCTCCGCAATCCGATCCCGTAGGCTCTTCGGGGCGA
>CAZYRQ010000189.1:0-4669 GCA_964649455.1 uncultured Lentisphaerales bacterium | reverse complement strand
TTCTGGATTCTGGATTCTGGATTCTTTGCGATTCAACAAAGTTGAATCGCACCCTGCTCAGATGCATGGCTCAAATGCATCTTGCCGGCCATACGGCGGGATGGCATAATGCCGCCGTTGCGCGAGGCGCCCGGCTGACAGGTGGCGGAGCAAATTCTCCTTCCCGGACGGAGCCCATGGCGCAGAGAAGGCTGACTATGACATCCCGATACCCCGATCTGATCGCCCCGCTGGCCGCCATGGCCGAAGCCACTTGCCAGGTGGATTCCTCGTTCTATGCCCAGTACGATGTCAAGCGCGGGCTGCGCGACCTCAACGGCAAGGGCGTGCTGGCTGGGCTCACCCAGATCGGCGAAGTGCAGGCGCACACCGAGGCGGAAGACGGATCGCAGACGGGGCCCGGCAACCTGATCTACCGCGGCATCGGGATCGGCGAGATCGTGCAGGGGTTTTTGGCGGAAGGCCGACACGGCTTCGAGGAGACGGCCTACCTGCTGCTTTTCGGCGAGCTGCCGGAGGCGGAAACCCTGAAGGCCTTCGAGCGCCTGCTGTTCGCCAACCGCGCGCTGCCCTGCGACTTCGTCCACGATTCGATCCTCAAACTCACCAGCCGCGACATCATGAACGCCATGGCGCAGTCGGTGCTGGCGCTCTACACGCTGGACGACAACCCCGACGCGACCGACATCCCGAATGTTCTGCGCCAGTGCCTGCGGCTGACCGCAGTCTTCCCGCTGCTGGCGGCCTACTGCTATCGCGCCAGCGTTTACCGCCACCACGGCCGGAGCCTGGTGCTGCACGCGCCGTCGGCCGAGCTTCCGACCGCCGCCAACTTCCTGCAGGTGCTGCGGGAGGACGGGCGCTACACCCCGCTGGAGGCCCAGTTGCTCGACCTCGCGCTGGTGCTGCATGCCGAGCATGGCGGCGGCAACAACTCCTCCTTCACCACGCATGTCGTCACCTCCAGCGGCACGGACACCTACTCCGCCATCACGGCGGCCCTCGGCTCGCTGAAGGGGCCGCGCCACGGCGGCGCCAATGTCAAGGTCGTCCAGATGTTCGACGATCTGAAGCGCACCGTGAAGGACTGGAGCAGCGAGCGGGCGGTCGAGGACTATCTCGACCGGCTCATCCGCAAGGAAGGCTTCGACCGCTCGGGCCTGGTCTACGGCATCGGGCATGCGGTCTATTCCGTCTCCGACCCGCGCTCGCTGATCCTGCGTGAGCAGGTGGAGCGGCTGGCCCGGGAGAAGGGCCTGGAGGCGGAGATGCAGCTCTACCGCACGGTCGAGCGCCTGGCACCGGAGGTGATCGGCCGCCAACGCAAGGTCTACAAGGGCGTCAGCGCCAACGTCGACTTCTACTCGGGCTTCCTGTATCAGATGCTGGAGATTCCCCCGGAACTCTTCACGCCGCTCTTCGCAATCTCGCGGATCGTCGGCTGGAGCGCCCACCGGATCGAGGAGCTGGCCAACCGCGGCAAGATCATCCGTCCGGCCTACAAGAGCGTGGCGCCGCGCCGCCACTACGTGCCGCTCGACCGCCGGGCGTCCGCCGCCCCGGCCACTGTCGGACTCCGCGCATGAAACCGGTGAAGCCCCCTGCCGACTCCGAGCGCCGCGCGCAGATCGCGGCGGAATTGCGGCGCGACCAGGCGGCCCGGCGCGACGGCTACCGCGAGCGCGCGCTCAAGGTGCTGCCGCACGTCTGCGCCAGTTGCGGACGCGCCTTCGACGGCAAGCGGCTCAAGGAACTGACCGTCCACCACAGGGACCACAACCACAACAACAATCCCCCTGACGGCAGCAACTGGGAGCTGCTCTGCATCTACTGCCACGACCACGAGCACGAGAAGACCCTGCTGGGCGGCTACTATGAAGGCGCGACCGCCAAACGCGACGAACTGGCCCCGTCGGTCTTCAATCCGTTCGCTGCGCTCGGCGATCTTCTACCCCCCGGCGACAGAAAGCCGGAACCGAAGTAAGGGGGGAGAGAGAGACGCTGATGCCCCCGTAGGAACTGGGGTCAACTAAACGCCCTGGGGGCGGAATGAGGCGACCATAAGAGCCCTGAAGGGGCGAGACATCCCAGCCCAGGGCAACGCCCTGGGGACCGGAATGATGATACGGATTAGCCCTGAATGGGCGTGACATGGAAGGCAGCCATGGCCCAATCCCTATCCATACTGCGGCTAGGCGGGACACTGCTTCGCCAAGGCTACGCAGGACAAGTGCCGTCGCCCGCCACTCCCACATCCCCACACGCTTCCACGGTGGGCAGGCAAGAATGCCTATCCTACCTTCCCCCACACTCCCACACTCCCTCCCACACGCCCCTACTCCCCGGCCGCCCGGGCGAAGGCCTTCTCGATGGCCTCGCGCGAGGGCGCGCCCTCCATCAGCTTCTCGCCGCCGACGAAGAGGGTGGGCACATAGTAGTAGTCGTACTTGTCGGCGATCTCCGGATGCAGCCGCTCGTCGATGATCTCAAAAGGCACCTTGGCATACTCCGGATGCGCCTTCAGCATCTCGTCGATCAGTTCCTGCGCCCGGCGGCAGTGGGGGCAGCCGTCGAACATGAACATCTTGATTGTTTTCATCGTCTCCACCTTTCTGTTCACGCACCGGCGCCGCACGGCGCGTCGCCCCAGTCCGGCACCTTGAGCGTCTCGCCATCCCGCAGCGCGGAGCGGTGCGCGGCGACGCCCATGGCCATGTAGCGCACCGACTCCCAGACATTGATCGCCGGGATCCGGTTGTCGCGCACGGCCGCCACAAATTCATGCGCCAGGTAGGGATGCGAGCCGCCGTGCCCCCATGGATGGAAGTCGGACTCCCGCAGCTCATCCACGCTCTTCTCCGGATGCGCCACCTGCTTGAAGGCCAGTTCGACTTCAGGAGGCAGGGGGTCGAACATCTCCCGATCCGCGAGGGCACGGAACGTCGGCTTCGGCAACGCAGCGAGGTCGACATTCGCCAGATCGGGGCGCGCGATGCTCCACCAGCGGTTCTCCGAGAAACTGCCCCGCGTGCCGAAGACGCGGAAGGTCTCGCTATCCTGTCCGGGGCATCCGGGCGTCTCGCGCATCTCGCAGATGCGCACGGTCGCCCCGTTGCTCATGCGGAAGAGCGCCATCTCGTTGGAGAAGGCGCTGTCGGCGAAAAAGGGGTCGCCCGTGCGGTTGCGGTAGCCGTAGGCCGTGACCTCGACCGCATGCGCATTCATGACGCAGACCGGGCCGCTGGTGGAGTGGGTGGGATAATGCATGGGGCCGGAGAGGCAGCCGCGCCTGATGTATGTCTGGCGGAGCTCCTTCCACTCCCGCCCCGGCTTGCTGTTCGCGCGCGAGGCGCTGACCTGGCGCAGGTTGCAGCCGCTGTCGACGTCATGGAAATACTCGCCCTCGGCGTAGACGAAGTCGCCGAAGCTGCCCGTCTGCGCCATGCGGCGGCAGAACTGCGCCTGCGGACGGTAGAAGGTGGTCTCGCCGAGCATGTAATGCTGCCCGGTGCGCTTGACGGTATTCACCAGCCGGTCGCACCAGCCGAGCGTCTCGTCGTCGTCGGGAATGCTGATGATGGGAACGGCGCTGTAGACATGCTTGCCGCTCTCCATCGCCTGGATGCACTGCGGCGCATGGAGCCAGGGCTGCGTGATGATCACGAGCGCGTCGAAATCGGCGCGGCAGATGGCCTCGAGCGAGTCGAAGCAGTCGGCCTCGCGGACCTTGTCGGCATAGAAGGGATCCTTGAAGAAGCGCGCCACACGGTCGGGCTCGGCATCACAAAGGCCGATGCGGTCGACCCACGGATGATGCTTGAAGAGCGGCGCGAAACAGGATCCGAAACTGCCGAGTCCCACAAGTCCGATGCTGATGCCCATGATTCGTTCTCCGGTGTAACGTGTGACAGGATTTCAGATGCGCTGCAGGGCGTTGCGCATGCTGGACGGCGACGCGTCCTCGGCCAGAAAGCTCTGACGGGCCAGGTTGAGCAGCATTCCGACCGCCACCATCGACGCCATCAGGCTCGATCCGCCGTAGCTCAGGAAGGGCAGCGCCAGCCCCTTGGTGGGCAGGCAGCCCATGACCATCCCCATGTTGAACCCCGCCTCGAAGCAGAGCAGGATCGTCAGGCCCAGGCCCAGGAATCGGCCGAAGCGGTCAGGCGCCCGGTAGGCGATCCAGGCGCCGCAAGCCAGCAGCACGCCGAAGAGCAGGACGATGCCGCCCGAGGCGGCCAGGCCGAACTCCTCGCCGGCGATGGCATAGATGAAGTCGGTATGCGCCTCGGGCAGATAGCGGTACTTCTGGATGCTGTTGTTGAGTCCCACGCCGAGGGGGCCTCCGATGACAAAGGCATTGAGCGACTGGACCGTCTGGTGCGCCCGCTCCCCCCCCTTTCCGAGCAGACCGTCGACGAAGACCTTCACGCGTGCCAGGCGGTGCGGATCGTTGGCCAGGAAGAGCGCCATCCCGGCGACCGCCAGCGGCACGGCGGAGAGGAGGTAGATGAGCCGCGTGCCCGCCGCCAGGAAGATCGTGGCGGCAATCACCGCGATCACCAGCGTCGAGCCCAGATCGGGCGCCAGGAGAATGGGCGCCGTCAGACCGGCCAGGATCAGCCCCGGAAAGATGAATCCACGCAGGAAACTGGACGACCGGGGCCCC
>CAZYRQ010000188.1:0-4675 GCA_964649455.1 uncultured Lentisphaerales bacterium | reverse complement strand
GCCTGCGCGCCAAGGCGACGGTCGAGATCGACGGCGCCCCGGCGCCGGTCAGCCCCGGCGTTGAGCGTTGATGGGGGTCGCCCCAAAGTTTATACCGCCGCAGGCGGCGGAAAGGAAAGCGCAGAGGGAGGGTGGTGGGTGGTCGAGAGCATCGAGTGAATCGGTTCAGTCGATTCCCTCGACCTCTTCCGGCGCCTCGCGCCCGTCACTCGAACGCCAGCGGCGCCTCGGTGATCCAGCAGTAGGTCTGGCGGCCGAGGGTCAGGTCGAAGAGCTCCATCACGTCGCGGTTGGCCAGCCGGATGCAGCCGTGGGAGGCGGGCTGTCCCAGCAGGTGTTCCTGGTTGGTGCCGTGCAAGTAAATGTACCGCGAGCGGCTGTCGATGCCGGCGCCGCGGTTGAGACCGGCCTCGATCCCGTCGAGCCAGAGGATGCGCGTCAGGACGTAGTCCGCCGCGAGGACGGAGCGCCACTGTGCGGGCGGCAGGATCTCATGGGTCGGCTCGCGCGAGACAAAGGCCTGGCCCGGCCGCGCCTGCGCCCCGATCCAGTCGGTGACGCGGTGCCAGCCCAGGGGCGTGCGGTTGGAGTCCTGCCACGAGCCGACGCCCCACTTGCTGGTCGAGACAGGGAAGAGGCGCGTTGGGGTCTCCGGCGCGAGCAGGGCCAGCCGCTGGTCCGCGACGGAGACGACGATCAGCCGACCCTCGGGGCCGAGCCCGCGCGACCGCGCCTGCTCGAGGTAGCGCGCCGACAGGGGGCTGGCGGCGGAAATCGCCGGAACGGCGGGAACGGTGGCCGGGGTGCAGCACATGCTCAGGAGCAGCCAGAGGCTGAAGGGGCGGAAAAGCATCATGGGGGCGCGGACTGGGTTTCTACTTCCGCGGCTCCTGGCCGCCGGTCGGCCCCGGGCCGTCCTCATCGCCCGGCAGCTTGCGGTAGAGGGTGGCGAGGCTGATCTTCAGCGCCTTGGCGGCCTGCTCCTTGTCGCCGTTGACGCCCGCCAGCACCTGTTCCAGATACTCGCGCTCCTTGGTCCGTAGGAAGGCCTTCAGCGACTGGTTGCGGTACTGCTCGAACTCGTCGCCCGCGCGCCCCTGCGGTACGGGCTGCGCCTGGCTGACGATCCGCGGCGGCAGGACATCGACGGTGATCTCGTCGTCCTCGATGAAGGCGACGGCGTGCTTGACGGCGTTCTCGAGCTCGCGGACGTTGCCGGGCCAGTTGTAGCCGCTCAGGACATCCATCGCCTCGCGCGCGATGCGGATGCGGCGGTTGGGGTCGCGCACCTCGCGGTTGATGAAGTGCTGCACGAGGGGCAGGATGTCCTCCTGGCGCTCGCGCAGCGGCGGCAGATCGAGTGGAATAACGGCCAGGCGATAGTAGAGATCCTCGCGGAAGCCCTTGGCCTCGACCAGCTTCTCGAGCTCCATGTTGGAGGCCGCCAGGACGCGGACATCGACGGGTTGGCTCGCCGAACTGCCGACCGGCCGCACCTCGCGGTCCTGCAGCACGCGCAGGAACTTACCCTGCATCATCAGCGGCATGGCGGAGATCTCGTCGAGGAAGAGCGTGCCGCCGTTGGCCGCCACGAAGAGCCCGTCGTGGTTGGCGGTGGCCCCGGTGAAGGCGCCTTTCATGTGGCCGAAGAGCTCCGACTCGATCAAGGACTCCGGGATCGCGGCGCAGTTGACCGCGATGAAGGGCGCGTCCTTGCGGCGGCTGCTGCCGTGGATGGCGCGGGCGACGACCTCTTTGCCGGTGCCGCTCTCGCCGATGATCAGCACGGTCGTGTCCGTCGGCGCGATGCGCTTGACCATTTCGCAGATGCCGCGCATCTGGGGGCTCTGGGCGATGACGTTGGCGAAGCCGTAACTGTCGGCCAGCGCCTGCTTCAGGTGGTCGCGCTCGGAGACCAGCGTGCGGAAGGAGAGCGCGCGCCGCACGGTGATGAGCAGCTCGTCGACCTTGAACGGCTTGGTCAGGTAGTCGAACGCGCCGCCCTTCATCGCCTCGATGGCCGTGTTCACGGCGCCGTAGGCCGTCAGCAGGATGACGGGCGTGTCGGGCTGCGCCTGGCGCGCGAAGCGGAAGACCTCCATGCCGTCGACCGGGGACATGCGGATGTCGGAGACGATCAGGTCGAGCGGCTCGGTCTTGATCCGTTCGATGGCCGCAGCGCCGTCGCGCTCGGAGATCACCGTGAGCCCCTCGCTCTTGAGCAGGCTGTGCAGCAGGCTCAGAATACGGGGTTCATCATCGACCAGCAGTACGCGTGCCATTATTCGCTACCTCGCTTGACGAGACTCGTCACACAATCTATGCAACGCCCCGTTCGCAAGAATGGGCGGATGTTAGGCGATCTGGCCTATAAATGCCAGCGGAAAATGGGGCGCAGGGTAATGGGTCAGTTTCTGGCGGGTGTGAGCGGGGCGCCATGGCGCAGCGGGCGGCAGTTACTGGAGGAGGCGACTCGCGGTACAATACCCGAGGCGTTTGCTGAACTCAAGCGGACGACGCAGAGGTCGTCCCTCCAGCCCAAATGACTGTCAGTTGCGACAGAACTTGAGGATCGGGCTCCGTCCCGACCGGTATGTTGGCGGCTTCACGCGCCTTGCCTTGATCCGACTACCCGGGCCTGAAGGCCCTCGCAGGCTTCCGGCTGAAGCCGGTGCTCCGACGGGGAGGTCTGTGTCGGTGAACCCTCGCGTCGGAGTCCCGCCTTCAGGCGGAAGTCATTCAGGGGCTTCAGCCCCGTCTCGCGCCTGAAGCATCCCGGCTTGACTGGCGCGCCCACTCTCCATGCGCTTCCCCGCGCGCCCCCCCCCGTTAGCCGTTCGCGGCGCGGGGCTTGCCGGGCCGCGGCACGGACGCCAGCAGCTCCCGCGTGCAGGGGTGGGCCGGGCTGGCGAGGAGTTGCTCCGCCGGCCCCGACTCGACCACCCGGCCGCGCTGCATGACGACGATGCGGTCCGCGAGGTGCTGCACGACGGCCATGTCGTGCGTGATGAAGAGATAGGCCAGCCCACGGCGCGCGCGCAGATCGGCCAGCAGGTTGAGGATCTGCGCCCGCACCGAGAGGTCGAGCGCGCTGACGGCCTCGTCGCAGATCAGCAGCCGCGGCCCCAGCGAGAGCGCGCGGGCGATGGCGATCCGCTGCCGCTGCCCCCCGGAGAAGGCGTGCGGATAGCGGTCGAGCAGATCGGCGCCGAGCCCGACGTCCTCCAGCAGCCGCACGGCCTGCGCGCGCCGGTTGGCCGGGGTGGCCAGCCCGTGGGCCAGCATCCCCTCGGTGACCAGGTCGAGCACCGTGTGGCGCGGGTTGAGCGAGGCGAAGGGATCCTGGAAGACCACCTGCACCTGGCGCCGGAAGGCCTTGAGCGCCGCGCCGCGCAGGGTGGCGATGTCCACCCCGTCGACCCGGATCTCGCCCGTGTGCGGACGCTCGAGCCTCAGGATCGTGCGCGCCAGCGTGGTCTTGCCGCAGCCCGATTCCCCGACGATGCCGACCGTCTCGCCGGCCTGCAGCGTCAGGTTCACCCCGTCCACGGCACGCACGGCGCCGACCGTCCGCGCGAAGAGGCCGCGGCGGATCGGATAATAGGTGCGCAGGTCGCGGATTTCCAGGAGGGGTGTCATGTTGCCGTGGGGGATGCGGGCGCGGAGGGCGGCGGCGTGCCGGCGACAGGCACGGCGCGGACGAGGAAGCAGCGGCTCGCGCGCTCCTCGCCGCACGGCAGGAGGCCGGGATCGCCCGCCGCGCAGCAGGGCATCGCGTGGGCGCAGCGCTCGCGGAAGCGGCAGCCTGTCGGCCAGTTTAATGGTGACGGCACCTGCCCGGGTATCGCCAGCAGCCGCCGGCCGCGCGTCGCCGCCGAGGGCAGCGCCGCCAGCAGCGCCTGCGTGTAGGGATGCAGCGGCCGGGCGAAGAGCGCCTCGCAGGGTGCCGTCTCGACGATCTGCCCGGCGTACATGACCGCCACGCGCGTCGCCAGTTCCCAGATCACCCCCAGGTCGTGGGTGATCAGCAGCAGTCCGCTCTGGCGGCGGTGGAGGCGGCGCAGGAGTGCGAGCACCTGCGCCTGGGTGGTGACATCGAGCGCGGTGGTCGGCTCGTCGGCGATGACCAGGTCGGGATCGTGCACCAGGGCCATCGCGATCATGATCCGCTGCTGCATGCCGCCGGAGAGCTCGTGCGGCCAGCAGCGGGCGCGCGCGGCGGGCTCGGGGATGCCGACCCGGCCCAGCCAGTCCAGAACCTGCCGGCTCAGTTCCGCCCGTGGGACGCGGCGGTGGAGGCGGATCGCCTCGGCGATCTGGTCGCCCACCCGGTGCAGCGGCGAGAGGGCCGTCATCGGTTCCTGGAAGATCACCCCAATGCGGCGTCCCCGGAGACCTTGCAGCGCCTCCGGCGCCAGCGTGTCGAGCCGGACGCCGTCGAGCGCGATGCTGCCGGCCGCGATCCGCGCCGGCGGCATCGGCAGCAGCCGCGGCACCGACATCGCCAGCGCCGACTTGCCGCAGCCCGATTCACCGACTAGTCCCAGCACTTCGCCGCGCCGCAGCTCCAGCGAGACGCCGTCGACGGCGCATAGGCTGCCCGCCTCGGTCTCGAAGCGAACCTGCAGGTCGCGGATGTCGAGCAGGGACATGGCGGCTAGTCGCGTCCGAACTT
>CAZYRQ010000187.1:0-4681 GCA_964649455.1 uncultured Lentisphaerales bacterium | reverse complement strand
CCGTGTTCCAGGTCGAGCCGAGGCCGATGGCCTGCGGAAAGACCGTCGCGCCGTCGAACATGCAGCCATGGAGCGACTCGCCCATCATGATCAGGGGAATGCCAAGCCGCGTCTCCTCGACCAGGAAGCGCTGGATGATGTTGAAGGCTTCGGGATCGAAGGTGCCGGTGCAGTAAGAGGCGCCCAGGCCGTGGACGAGGGAGGGGAAGGACGGCCCGGCAGCCGGTTCGGCGGCCAGCCGGTCGATCCGCGGCTTCAGTCGGATCTGCATGAGCTTCTCCACAGGCGTCATGCGGCTGAGGAGGTCGGCCACGCGGTCGGCCTCGGAGCAGGCGGGATCCCGGTAGCGGGGACGCGGCGCGGGGGTGTTCGGCATGGCTTGCGGTTCCTATTCGAGGTGGAAGACTTCGCGGAGGTCGCGCGACTCCGGGCTGTTATCGGGGTTGGATGGCATGAGCTCGCGCATCGAGGCCCACCACTTGCGGCAGATCGCCGTTTGGGCGACGGCGGCCCAGCGCGCCTCGTCCTCGATCTCGACATAGCCGAAGAGCTGGTTGGTGCGCGCGTCGAGGAAGATGGAATAGTTGTGCCCGCCGTGCGCCTTGAGGGTCGCGGCCAGTTCCTCCCAGATCGGGCGGTGGCGGCGCTCGTACTCGGCGTGGCAGTCGTGGTTGACCGACATAATGAAGGCTTTGCGGATCATGGTGAGGCTCCGATCACGTACATAACGAATACAGGGAGCGTAGCACAAAAAAGCATAGCGGAATAGGTGAATTCGGTTGGCCATTGTCTTCGGTTGGCCACAGGGGTTGCGCGGGGAAGCGCATGCGGAGCGGAACGCCGGATCGACCTCGTCCTCGACGACCAAGGGTGCCTCACGCGGAGGTCAGGCGCGGGGCAGGGAGATTCCCGCCGCGGTCTTTGACAGGATACCTCCAGGCGTATACGGGGTGAACGGGAAGCCGGAACGTGGAGCCCGTCACCTGCCTGTTGGCAGACAGGCCTCCGGCGGAATGTTCGCCAGCCCATGCTACTACGAATACACGAAGAATCGACATTGCCTCTTCACAAGTACCGGAAAATCGAGTACGATTCATGTTGATTACGGTTCGGGGTTAGCTTAGGCTCTCCGCCGAATGAGCCGGTCAGGTCTCAACTAAGGAATGTGGTCATGGGCAAAGTTTTGCGCGTCCTTGTCATTATCGTAATGCTGCTGGGCCTAGCTGCGGTGTTCCTGGCGGCCGTTAACTTCAAGAAGCGCGAAGTGCTGATCGGTCGCACGCATGCGCTCGAGGAGATGTTCGTCAAGCTCGCGCGCACGCTCGAGGCGGGCGATCCGCCCGAAGTGCCGCAGCCGGCCTATCCGCAGCGCGACCTCTCGCCCGTCACGAGCCGCGAGGTCGAGAATCCCGAGCGCTCCGCCTTCTGGGACGCCTACAACCACAAGCTCGAACCGTCTGCGCAGCCTGTGCCGACCCTCGACTACAGCTCCCAGGCGATGCGCCTCCAGTTGCGGGAGTTCTACCGCACCGATCCCGCCACCGGCAAACCGGCGGTCGATCCCCTGAGCGGCCAG
This sequence comes from uncultured Lentisphaerales bacterium, assembly GCA_964649455.1. GTDB lineage: Bacteria > Verrucomicrobiota > Kiritimatiellia > RFP12 > JAAYLN01 > JAAYLN01. Next base: position 3,105 of record CAZYRQ010000187.1, on the reverse strand, counting down.
CCGGCCACAAAGGGCCCCGGCACGCAGGACGAGCTGCTCAACCAGGCCTTCGAACGGGCCAAGAACCAGTATGCCCTCCTGAACCAGACCCGCGCGGAACTGGTCAAAGTGCGCGACGAGCTGGTCACCGCCATCGAGGATGTCAACCGCCTCAAGCAGGAGGGGCGCGCCGACAAGCGGATCATCGAGGAACGCGATGCGCGCATCGCGCTTCTCGAGCGCGAGAAGCGCGAGCTCGAGGATCAGAAGGCTCGCATCGAGGAAGATCTTAAGGCTTCCCGCGCCGAGCTGCAGGAGGCGAACGACACGATCGACAAGCAGAATGATGAAATGCAGGTGCTAACCGCCCGGATCGAGGATTTGGAAAGAAAGAACAAGGAGTTGATCGGCAAGGGCACGATCATCCCGACGACCCCCGGACAGCTTTCCGACGATGCCGAGCGACGGTTCACGCCCGGTGTGCACGGCAAGGTCGTCTCGTTCAATGAGCAATGGAAATTTGCCGTCATCGAGTTCAGCGACGAGTTCATGTCCCAGTTGACCGGCCCCGGCCGCGACCAGCCGATGCCGCCACTGGAGATGATGGTCAAGCGTCCGGGCTTCGGGGGGGCCGCAGGCGAGTTCATCACCCGCCTGAAGCTGCGTCAAGTCATCCAGAAGCAGAACCTCGTGGTAGCCGACATCATGACCGACTGGCAGCAGGTGCCGCTGGAGAATGGCGATGTGGTCTTCTTCTAGGCACCGGAGCGCCGTGCGACGGTGCTGGGCGCTGCTGGCGGCCGTCCTGGTGGCCCTCGGGCTCCAGGGCTGCGCGTCCGAGTCGGACGGCGTCATGCCCTGGGCGACGCCCCAGCCGGGCGAGGGCAGCGTCCTGCCCGGTTCGCTCCTGCGTCAATAAACCCGCGCCAATATGCGTCTCGGATCTTCACCCTTGCGTCTGGGATGCATGCTGGCCATTCTGCTGTTGTCGGCCAGCCGGTTGCTCCTGGCAACCAACGAGGCGCCGGCACGTCCGCGGGGCGATGCGGTTCTCGCCGCGCCTGGCCGTTCCAGCACCACGCAACCGCCAGCGGCGGCTGACGCCCCCCACCCCATCGTCGAGAAGCCCTGGCGGATGCCCTGGCACTGGGCGCTCAACGAGAATGTCCGCCGAATCTCGGGGTACGGCCTTGCCGCGCTGATGGGCAGCATGCTGCTGCTCGCGTCCCTCGACCGCCGCCGCACACGCCGCCTGGCCGCGCTCCCGCCGATGACGGTGCTGATCCCCTGCTACAACGACGGCGCCTCCATCGGGGCGACACTGGCCAGCGTCTTTGCCAATGACCCGTCCGGCCAGAACGAGGTGATCGTCATCGACGACGCCAGCCGGGACGACAGCGGGGTGCAGATCGAGCGTTTGCGTCGACAGTATCCGTTCCGGCTCATCGTCAACCCCGTCAACCGCGGCAAGGCGGTCAGCCTCAACGACGCCGCCCGCGAGGCCCGCCACGAGATCATCCTCTGCATCGACGCCGACACCGAGCTCAACCCCGGGGCCGCCGGCGACATGCTCGCGCGCATCACGTGCGACCGCCACGTCGGCGCCGTGAGCTGCCCCTACCGACCCTCCAACCGCGGCTTCCTCCCCACGATGCAGGCGATCGAGTACCGCATGCTGCTGCTGACGCAGGGGGCGCACAACCTGACCTCGGCCATGGCGCTCTGGGGCGGCTGCCTGATGGTGCGCCGCGAGGCCTTCCTGGCCGCCGGTGGCTTCTCGGCGGACGCCATCACGGAGGACGTCGACCTGGCCTTCAAGCTCAACCGCCTGGGGTGGCGCGTGGAGCAGAGCTTCGTCGCCGTGGACAGCGCCGTGCCGGCGTCCCTGCGCGCCTGGGTGCGCCAGAAGCTGCGCTGGACGGCGGGCGGCATGCAGTGCTACGTCCGCCACGTGCCCGTCTGGATCCGCAATCCCAGCCAGATCGCCTTCATCCTCGCCTACAGCCTGCTGATCCTCAGCTCGATCCCGGCGGTGCTCGGCGACCTGCGCCTCGGCGAGGACATGATGGACTTCTTCACCGTGATGAACCGGTTCAACACCGTGCGGGCCAGCGTGGTCGAGGTGATTGCCGTCCACGGACGCGAGCTGCTGCGGCGCATGCTCGGGAGCGGCCTCTGCTGCCTGCTCTCGACGGTCTACATCTTCCCGCTGATCCGCCGGCCGCGCCAGTGCTGGAAGCTGCTGCTGGTCTTTCCCTTCTCGCTGCTCTACTTCCCGGCCTACATCGTCGTCTCGCTCTTCGGCATAGCCAATGGCCTGCGCAGCCTGCGCCGCCTGCTGCCCAGCGACGTGCGGGGCTGGTGAGATCGTCCGTGCCGCAGCGGGAGCCCCACTTTGTCTCGGTTTTTGTCCTTTGGTTAGCATGTTCATTCACGGTTCCCCCACCTTCGCGCCTTCGCGCCTTCGCGTGAACTTTAATCGCCGCGTCGAGGACGAGGACGAGGACGAGGACGAGGACGAAAAAACCTGAACCCTACCGCCGCAGTCGCCAACAGCCGCCTGCGCCCCCTACCCTCCCAGCCGCAGACTGGGGGTGGCATCGAGCGCAAAGGTGGCTGCGCCGCGGACACCGCCGCCGCCGGCGGCCAGGGCGGCGATCATCGCGGCGTTGTCGCCGCAGTAGCGCGGCAGCGGCAGCAGCAGCGGCACGCGGTGCCGCGCGGCCACCTGGGCCAGCCGCGCGCGCAGGGCGCCGTTCAGCGAGACGCCCCCGCCCACGGCCAGCGCCCGGAAGCCGCCGCCGCCGAGCGCCCGGTCGCATCGCGCCGCCAGCGCGCCGACAATCGCCTCCTGGTACGCGGCCGCCAACCCGTCGCGGCCGGTGTCGCCGGCCATGGGGTGGCGCTTCAGGTGGGTCATCAGGGCCGTCTTGAGTCCGCTGAAACTGAAGCAGAGATCCGCCTGCAGATCGCCCAAGGCGGGATTGCCGGGGCTGATCCGTCCCTGCGGGAAGACCACGCCGGCGCCCGCTCCGACGGCGCGCCGCGCGGCCTGTTCAATCGCCGGGCCTCCCGGATAGCCGAGCCCCAGCAGCTTGGCCGCCTTGTCGAAGGCCTCGCCGGCGG
>CAZYRQ010000186.1:0-4688 GCA_964649455.1 uncultured Lentisphaerales bacterium | reverse complement strand
CTCGGTGATGAAGATCATCGAGTCGAGCCCCGTGCCGCGCTGCATGTGGAGGTGGCGCTTGCAGTCCTTGAGCTGCGGCACGCGCACCGTGACGGCGCGCGAGCGTTCGCGCGCCAGCTTCTTGACCTGGTTGAGCTCGGCGCGCAGCTTGCTGGTCTCGTCGATCTTGCCGATGAGCTTGGCGGCTTCCTCCGGCTCGCGATGCAGCAATTCGACGATCACGCGCTTGATCTCGGCAACCAGGTCGGTGCGGATCTCGGTGTTGCCGAGACGGTTCTTGGTCTGCGACTCGAAGACCGGATCCTTGAGGCGGATGGCGACGGCGCCGATGATGCCCTCCCGGACATCGTCGCCGTCGAACTTCTTCTTGCTGAAGTCGTTGACGGCCTTCAGCAGGCCCTCCTTGAAGGCCGACAGGTGCGTGCCGCCGTCGTTCGTGAACTGGCCGTTGACGAACGAGTAGTACTCCTCGCTGAAGCGGTTGGTGTGCGTGAAGACGAGTTCGAGGGTCTTGGACCGGTAGTGGAACGGGGTGTAGAGCTTCTCGAACTGGGCCTCGTCGCGGATCAGGTCGAGCAAACCCTCCTCCGAGACAAACTTCTCGCCGTTGACCTCCAGCGTCAGGCCGGCATTGAGGTAGGCGTACATCCGCATGCGGCGGGCCACATGCTCCTCGCGGAACTGAAACTTCTTGAAGATCTCGACGTCGGGCGTGAAGCGCACGAAGGTGCCGTTGCGCTCCGGCGTCCGGCACTTGCCCCGCTTCTGCGAAACGAGCGTGCCCTTGTTGAAGAAGGCCTCGGAAAACTCGCCGTCGCGGAAGGAGCGCACCTCGAAGGCCGTCGACAGGGCGTTGACGGCCTTGGTACCGACGCCGTTCATACCGACGGAGAACTGGAAGACGTCGTCGTTGAACTTGCCGCCGGTGTTTTTCCGCGAGACGCAGTCGACGACGCTGCCGAGGGGGATGCCGCGCCCGTAGTCGCGGATGGCGACCTCGCCCGTCGCGTAGTCGATGGCGATCTCGACCTTGCGGCCGAAGCCCATGATGAACTCGTCGACGGCGTTGTCGACGACCTCCTTAAGGAGGATGTAGATGCCGTCCTCGTACTGGCTGCCGTCGCTCGTGCGGCCGATGTACATGCCGGTGCGCTTGCGGATATGCTCGACATCCGACAGGGTCTGGATATGCTTCTCGTCGTAAACATGCGGCATGATGGAACTAGCCTAACGATCTTATCCTGCACCCGGGCCTGAAGGCCCGGATATGTTGAACTGGCACTGGCACACGGGCTCAGCCTCGTCTCTCGCTTGATGCTGTCCATCCACGCTCTCGCCCATGCGCCGATCCACATACGCTCCCGCCCCCGCTCCGTTACCGGCGCAGGTGCTCGATCGCCTGGCGGACGGCGGAATTGACCTGCAGGAAGCGCGGACAGAGGTCGATCGCCAGCGAGCCGTCGATCAAGCGGAACGCCTCGACGCGTCCGCCGGTCAACCAGTCGCCGGAAAGGAAATGACACGAGACGGCAGATGATCCGTCCCGATCCCCGTTGGGGAACCGGACGCCGAACAGCGAGCCGGAGACGCGTTCGAGCGTCTTGCCGGAGGCGAGCTGCAGCTTTTCGAAGCGGCCCACGAGGCGGAAGGCGCACGGCATAGCGCGGTCGGGCACGCCGACCTTCAGCAGGGCTTCGAGCTGCTCCCGCGTGCAGCCGGGATCCAGCACCTCGACGCGGTCGGGGCGGAAGCGCACGGCCCAGCCTTCGGCCAGCGGCTCGGAAGGCTGCAGCGGCTCGATGGCGCCGTCGGTGGCGCACTGGTAGTAGTAGAGTCCATCGAGCACCATTTCGCCGCCACGGGCGAGCGTCCCGGCGGCGAGGTCGCCGTGCCGGCGCAGGTGGTAGGCCGGGAAGGCGGCGGGGGCGCGGGGCGCCTCGCTGGCGATCCAGCGGGTCACCTGATCGTGCGGCCCGCGCGTGACGCACCCGCCGCCGAGCAGCAGCAGGGCGGCCAGGCCGGCGGGCGCCAGGATCTGGCATCGTGCGCGCATGTTTATTTGGCGGCCGACACGCCGCGCGTGACCTTCAGAATCGTCACCGGCTCCGCCGGCACGTTCTGATGCGGGCCGCGGTTGCCCGTCCGCACCTGGGTGATCTTGTCGACCACGTCCATGCCCGCAGTCACCTGGCCGAAGACGGCATACCCGTAGCCCTGAGCCGACTTGTCGCGGAAGTCGAGGAAGCCGTTGTTTACCGTGTTGACGAAGAACTGGCTGGTGGCGCTGTCCACGACCGCCGTCCGCGCCATGGCCAGGGTGCCGCGGGTGTTCTTCAGGCCGTTGTCGGCCTCGTTGCGGATCGTCGGCTTCGTGGGCTTCTGCCGCATGTCGGCGGTGAAGCCTCCGCCCTGGATCATGAAGTTGGGGATCACGCGGTGGAAGATCGTGCCGTCGTAGAAGTTGGCGTCGACGTAGGCGAGGAAGTTCGAGACCGAAACCGGCGCCTTGTCGGCGAAGAGTTCAATGGTGATCTCGCCGAGCGAGGTGGTCATCTGGACAGTCGGATTGGCGGTGGCGGACATGGTGGTCTGGTCCTTGGGTTGGGTTGCGGTGGATCCGGCGGGTGCGGCCGCGTCTGCGGCCGACAGGGCACCGGAGAAGAGGGCACAGAGGGCGGCGGCTATCGCTGTCTTCATGACGGAACTTCCTTTATCTGGGTTGGTCACGGACTGGAGCTGGCGACGCTGGTCAGGCACGGGAGCGGCGTGCCCGGCGCACGTCCGGCTGCTTCCGCGGCGCGGTCGCAACCGGGTCGGGAAAAAAATCGGGGCGGGGCGGCAGCGCGGCCACGGTGGCGGCGACCACCTTGACCGAGTCGTCGACATCCGACAGGCTGAGCGTCTCGACCGCGCTGTGCATGTAGCGCAGCGGCACGCTGACCAGGGCCACGGCGGCCCCGCCGCGGACGGTCCGCATGGTCCAGGCATTGGTGCCGGCGCCGCGCGCGCGCACCTGGCGCTGCAGCGCGACCTTCTCCCGGGCGGCCGCGGACTCGACGAGCTGCTGCAGCTTGAAATTGTAGGTCGGGCCGAAGCAGAGGATCGGCCCCTTGCCGAGCTGGACGTCGCCGACGAGCTTCTTGTCGTTGCCGGGAGTGTCCGAGGCGAAGCCGACGTCCACGCAGAGGCCCACGTGGGGATTGACGTCGTAGGAGGCCGTCATGCCGCCCACCAGTCCGAGCTCCTCCTGGACCGTGAGCACGAGATGCACGGCGACCTTAAGCGGCTGCCGGGCCAGCTTGTGGAAGGCCTCGGCCACGACGAAGGAGCCGATGCGGTTGTCGAAGCCGCGGCAGGCGACGCGGTCACCGGCGAGCGGCCGCCAGCCGGCATCCACGACCGCCGGGCTGCCGAGCTCCACCAGCTTGAGCGCCTCATCGCGCGACGAGGCGCCGATGTCCACGGCGATGTCCATGAGCTCGGTCGGCGCGACCTTCTCGCGCTCGGCGGGCTTCATCAGGTGGGGCGGACGCACGCCGAAGACGCCGTAGACCGGCCCCTGGCGTCCCTGGATGACGATGCGCTCGCCCGCCAGGAGCGGGATGGTCAACCCGCCGACCGCGCACATGTAGAGAAACCCGGAGTCGTCGATGTATTGGACCATGAAGCCGATCTCGTCGCAATGGCCCTCGATCATCACGCGCGTCGGCGCGCCGGGATTGAGCACGGCATGCAGGTTGCCATGCAGGTCGAAGGATAGCTGTTCGGCGCAGGGCTTCAGGTACTCGGCGGCGAGACGCATGCCGTCCGACTCCCATCCCGAGGGCGTCGGCAACGCCATGAGACGCTTGAGGAAATCCAAGGCTTTCGGTTGCATGAGAGGGGAGTCTAGCAAACTTCGGCCGGGCATCCAAGCGGAGACCGCGCCTGTCCCCCTGTCTGTCCGCGCGCCCAAGCTGCATGCAGCAATCCTCACACCACATCGGACGGCTTCGGGCAATCCAGCTCCTTACGGCAGTAGCCGTTCAGCGACTGCGACCGGCGCTCCGGGGCGCGACGAACGGCAGAAACCCCACCGCCAACAGCGTGCCGACCCCCAGCACGACCGCCGCGTTGAGCAGACCTGCCGAGGCGATGACGGCCGGCTCGGCACCGACAAGCCCCAGGGCGAGGACCCCCACCAGTTGCGGGGCCCCCAGACCGCCCACACTGACCGGCAGCACATTGGAGAGGAATACGGCCGGCAGCATGGCCATCACCCACACGAAGGGCACGTCGCCGCCGATCGCCGCGATTGACCACCTCATGATCATCCCGATGATCAGGAAGCAGAGCATGGCCAGCGCGGCGGGGAGCAGCAGATCCCGCCGCCGGATGGACTGCGCCCGGAGCGCTGCCATCGCGATGCCGAGCTTGTGCAGCAGGCTGCCCGGACGCGCCTGCGCCACGCGGCGGCGCCATGGCCCCTCGTCTCGCGGTGCCGTGCCCGTTCCCCGCATGCAGGCGCGCGCGGCAAGGGCGAGTCCGCCGGCGGCCAGCAGCGCCCCGGCGCGCGCGCCGCGCACCAGGTTGATGGCGTCCGGCGGCACTCGGCCGCGCCACAAGGCCAGCGCACAGCACACGCCACCCAGCAGGAAAACCGTGAAGAGCCCGAGCAGCCGATCCATGAGGGACGCCAGCATCACCTG
>CAZYRQ010000185.1:0-4707 GCA_964649455.1 uncultured Lentisphaerales bacterium | reverse complement strand
GCGCCTGCGGGGGTTCGTACCGCGAGCTCGAGGCCCGGGGCGTGATGATGCCCGTTGTCGAAGCCGGTGTCCGCTACGTCAAGCCCGCCCGCTACGACGACCTGCTGACGGTCGTCGTGCGCGTCGAGGAGCCGCCGGGCGCGCGCCTGACCTTCGCCTACACCGTGCTGGACGAGGTCGGCGAGACCCTGGCGACGGGGCACACGGTGCTGGCCTTCGTCGAGGCGGCGACGCGCCGCCCGTGCCGGCCGCCGCCCGAGCTGCGCCACCTCTTCCGCCGCGGCTGAGGCGGAGAGGCCGCAACCGCTTCCCGGAGCGAGGAGCACGGCCGTCATCGGCTAGCCACAGGGGTGCGGGGATTGCCCGCGAGACTGGTGGCGCCAATGTGCCGGATGCGGTATACTCCTGCTCTGCCCTTCGGCACCGTGCCGGACGGCGCCATCAGGAGAGCCCGACAATGAAAGCAACACTCGCCGCCGCCGCCGCGTTCGCCGCCGGGCTGGTCGTGGCCGAACCCGGAAAACCCGTGGCCCTGCTGGAGCAGGTGCCGTACCGCGACGAGGGCATGGGCAGCCGCAAGATCGTGGACGAGAAGCACGTCCTGATGATGCAGGCGGCGCTCAAGCCCGGCCAGAAGGTGCCGGAGCACAAGGCCAACTCGAACGTCCACCTCGTCGTGCTCCAGGGGGCTGTGATCGTCAACCTGGCCGGCGCGGATGTGGCCGCGAAGGCGGGCGACCTCCTGCCGATCGCCTTCGGGACGCGGATGCATATCCGCAACGACGGCCAGGAGAACGCGACCTTCCTGATCGTCAAGACGCCGAATCCGAGCGAGATGCAGGCGCCAGCGGCCACCCCTTGAACCTCCGCTCCCCGCCTTGCCGGACGTTACCGCAGCGTCAGCATCGTTCCGAAAATCGGGGCTTCCAGCGCCCCCATGTCGACGCGGCCGTCGATCACGCGCTGGCGACCGTTCCGGTCGCGTGAGCGGATATCGTCCCGGTGGGTCATCCAGGGGAAAGCGAGCCCGCGGTTGAGACACGGCGACCCGGGGCCGTGCATATTCTGGTAAGGCCCCGTCGCGACGATTTTCGGGTTGGCCGTCGTATTGCCGGGCCCCACGGCATCGGTGCAGGCCAGGCCGCAGGAGCTGCCCAGGCTGAACGCCGGAAATGTTGCCACGCTTGCTTGAACCGAGTGAACGTCATGGTATCATCTTCAGCGCATGAACAGAACCGTGCCCCGGTTCACGGTGCTTTCATACGCGCCGTAGTCGACCGATGCGAAGGTGACGCGTGGATTCCCGGCGAGGTCGGTCGCGGTGGTCATCCAGGCGGAGACAAGGCCGGCGTTGATGTACGGCGAAGCGGAGCGGAGCGCAAAGTCGCCGCGCGCCGCGTCGCGGAAGAGCGGGTTGTCACTACGGTTTCCGGCGCCTGCCAGGGTCTCCCCGGAGCAGGTGTATGTGACGCTGCCGGCGGCGAGTTTCACGTCGCTCACGTCGTTGTCCCATGCGATCGAGTTGCGCAGCACGGCCGCCGCCACGCCCAGATAAACGCCTCCGGCGGCCCCCGCCGTCGTGGCGCCGTTGCCGGCGATCGTGCAGCTTTCCACTGTACCTCCGGCCATGTGGACGCCACCGCCTCCCATAGCGTTCTGAATGTCGCTGTTGCCGACAAAGAGGCTATTGCGGATCGTCCCGCCTGATAGCCAGGCTCCGCCGCCCTTGCGTCCGGTGTTGTTCCTGACGATGCACCGCTCGACCGTGCCGGACAACAGGTAGAGCGCGCCGCTCTGGCCGCGGGAGGATCCGGAGGCCACGTTGTCCTCGAACACGCAGCCGCTGATGATCGCCGCCGTGCTGCTGACCGTCAGGTAGAGTCCGCAGCCGAGGACGCCCTTGTTGCCGACGAGGCGCGAGTCGCGGAGGCGTCCGCCGCCGTTGATGCGGATAGCCCCGCCCTCGCTCAACGAATCCTGCGCCGTGTTCGTCGCCAGGAGGCAATGGGTGATGAGCCCTTCTTTGAGGAGAACCGGGCTGCCGTACGTTGTGGCGACGCAATTCTCGACGACACAGTTCGAGACCATGCCGTTGGCGACGTGCAGGGTGCCGCCCTCTTCCATGCTGGTGATGGTGGACGACACGCGGCGCAGCGTCATGCCGACCACCGCGGCGTTGGTATGCATGAGGAGGATCCCGCGGTTATTGGCCACCGCTTTTCCGTCGATGATCGTGGCGCCGGGGCCGGCGCCGATCAGCGCGATCGGGCGATCCAGGGTGATGTTCGGCTGGAGAGGGTTGGCTTGGGGGCGGATGACGTAGGTGCCGGCGGCGACACGGACGGTTCCCCGGTGCGCGTAGGTCGGCAGGACAATCGCCCCGATGGCGTCCTGGAGGTTCGTGGCGGCCGAGGCTGCCATGTGATACGGCCAGACCGACGCGCCGTTGGTCGCGACATAGGCGTTGAGCGCGCCGGCGAGGATCGTGTTGGGCAGCGTGCGGGCCGTGCTCTGGCCGTCGGCCGTGACGGTCAGCGTGATGCCGGGGTGCCGGCCGGTGTCGAACGTATGCGAGACCGTCGCCCCGGTGGCGGTTTGTCCGTTTCCGAAGCTCCAGAGGTACGTGATGGGGCCCGGCGGCGGATTGAAGACCGCGGCAGTGAAGCTGATCGTGAGGGGCGCCAGCCCGAGGGTGGTCTCCGGAACGACAATATCGCAGACGAACGGCAGCTCGGGCACGGGGGTCATCTCATGCGCGCCGATATCGACCTGGCTGCCGCGGATGCGGGCGTTGCCGAAGGCGTCCTCGGCGCCGGCCATCCAGGCGCTGGCGCTGCCGGCATCGCGGCACGGCGAGGCCGGGGAGAGCCGGTAATCGGCGGCCAGGATATCGACAAAGCACGGATCCTGGCTGAGGTTGCCGTCGCCGCTCTGCCCGGGATACGCGCAGACCTGTGTGCGCGTGCCTTTCACCCAGTAGTAATTCCCGGTATCCGTGAACACGGGCGCCGCGCCGTTGTAGGCGACGATGGTGTTTTTGACCGTGCCGCCGTTCTGATAAAGACCGTGTCCCGTGGTGACGAGTGCCGCACGATTCCCGGCGATCGTGCAGCCGTCGATGGCACCGCCGGTCTGGTGAACACCGCCGCCCCCGATGGTGCCGAGATCGACGTTGCCGTAGATCACGCTGTTGCGGAGGTTGCCCGCCGCGATGAACACGCCGCCGCTCCGGAAGCCGTTGTTGCCGCGGACGATGGAGTGCTGTACCGTTCCGTTGTCAAGGTGCACGGCGGCGGAAGCGAGTCGCGTGGTGCTCCGCATGACATTGGTTTCGAAGCGGCAGGCCGTTGCCTCGGCGGTGGCCGAATCGCAGTAGAGTCCGGCGCCGCGCGTACCGGAGTTTCCGGACACCACGCATCGGATCGCCCGTGCGCTGGCGCCGGTCAGATAGAGGCCGGCGCCCAGGCTCAAACTGTCGGAGATGACGTTGTCGCGGATCGTGCAATCGACCGCCGTGCCTCCGGCGAGCGTCACCGCGGCGAGGTAGTTCTGGGTATTGTTGCGGATGATGCAGTTGGTGATCGTGCCGCTCAGCACATGGACGACGCCGCTGAGTTTAAGCGCCCAATCGATGTTAACCTTCATTCTGCAAACGGTAAAACCGGCGACGGCGGCCATGGGGTGCGACAGCATGAAGGCGCGGTTTTGATCGACATTCTGCCCGTCCAGAATCGTCTTTTCGGGGCCTTGCTGGCTGATGATCGTCACGGCCTTGTCCATCGTGAGCCAGGCGTCCGTGGCGCCGCCGACTTTTGGAATGACGTACGTGCCGGGGCCGACCGACACCACATCGTTCGACGCGCTCAGCGCATAGGCCTTGGCAATCGTGGCGAACGGGTCGGCCAGCGTCCCCTGCGCCGCATCGTTGCCATTGGTGGCCACATAATAGGTTGCACCCATGGCCAGATGCGACAGGCAGAAGCCAAAAGCCGCCAGACAGTGCGTGATTTTCATTCCGGTACCTCGATGAGGCTCCTGCCCCCCGCCAAACGGCGCCCGCCGCCTGGCCTGGCGTGGTGTTTTTGAAACGTCCTCGAACCCCGGCACGGGCGCGTTGACCTTTCCGACCTTGGCACGCGTTTTCCGCGCAGCACCACTTCCTGCTGAAAACGCACGTGTATATTCGCAAAAATCAGCAAGGTTGTCCACCGTTTGTTCCGCCGTCAAATGGGGCATCCGCCTGCACACGGATTGATGCTCTTTCTACGCCCCCGGTCGCCAGCCGAATACCGGCCGTCGGCCATTGGCGCTTGATTATTCCAGGGGCGCAGGGTAACCTTGCTCCTGAACTTGAACGAGGGGTGCCGCGGCCCGGCACGCGACCTGCTGTACTGGCGCAATCCTGGCCGCCGGGCGCGTCCTGCGGGCAAGGCTCAGTCGTGGTCAGGTGGCGTGGAGCCGGGAAAAAGGCCCGGGGCCGGCGTTTTTTTTGGCTTTTGGGTGAACCCCGTGTTCCCCGCGGGCGCTGCACGGTCGCGGGAGGGGCTTGTCTACGGCGGTATCCATCGCGCGCGGGCCGGCCCGGGGGCCGGACAACAACAGGCAGACAGGCATGTTTTTTGGAAAAAAGAAGCGCGAGGCGGCGTCCGGCGCGGACCGCTGCGCAACATGTTCGAGGCGCTGGCCGCGATGTTCGCCGCAGAGATG